>CALDSM010000022.1 GCA_937923585.1 uncultured bacterium | reverse complement strand
ACCAACCGCCGCGCCATGCTGAGCCGCATCCTGCGCTGCCGGCAGCAGGGCGTGCCGATTACGAATTACGGACTGGCCATCGCCTACAGCCTGGGCATTTTCGAACGCGCGCTGGAACCCTTCCCCGCCGCGCTCGAAGCGTACAGGACGGCGGCCTTTTCAAAACAGCAGTAATTGAACCACGGAGGCACGAAGAACACGAAGAAACTGAACATGGACATACAGGATGCACAGGATAAGAAGTCGGCGTCTTTCTTGTCTTAATCCTATCCATCCTGTTCATCCATGTTGAGAAAGGGTTTCTTCTTCGTGTTCTTCGTGCCTTCGTGGTTCAATCAGAAACACTTGTGTGAGATGTGACGAATGTCTTTTGATAATCTGACGGTTGCCGAAATCGAATCCTGGCTGCGCGAGGAGGACCCCGCGCGGCTTGGATCGCTGTGGGATGCCGCCGATGCGGCGCGCAAAGCGCACGTCGGCGAGGCGGTGCATCTGCGCGGCCTCATTGAAATATCCAGCCACTGCTGCCGGCTCTGCGGCTACTGCGGCCTGCGCGCGGACAACCAGGGCCTTGAGCGCTACCGCATGACGCGTGATGAGATTCTGAACTGCGCGCGCGAGGCGCTCGAATTCGGCTACGGCACGGTGGTCATGCAGGCTGGCGAGGATTACGGACTCACCCGCGAATTCATCGCGGGCCTCATTTATGACATAAAAGGGGAGACGGGCCTGGCCGTCACCCTCAGCCTCGGCGAGCGGCCCGACGAGGACTTCATCGCCTGGCGAGCGGCCGGCGCGGACCGTTACCTGCTCCGCTTTGAAACCTCCGACCCGCGGCTGTACGCCATGATCCACCCGCCGGGACCGGGCCGTACCATCTCCGACCGGTTGGCCATGCTCGAACGGCTGCGCGGGTTCGGCTACGAAATCGGCAGCGGGGTCATGGTCGGCATTCCGGGACAGAGCCACCTCCTGCTCGCGCGCGATATTGACACGTTCCGCGATATGGACTTGGACATGATCGGCGTCGGTCCCTACATCTCCCATCCCGCCACGCCCTTGGGTGAGTCGGGCGGGACAGCCGCCCCCGGTGGTCAGCCTGAAGAGACGGGCGAGTGCGCCTGTCCCACATTGGCCGTCGGCGAGCAGGTGCCCAACAGCGAACTGATGACCTACAAGACCGTGGCGCTCACGCGGCTTGTACGGCCCGACGCGAACATCCCCAGCACCACGGCGCTGGCCACACTGAATTTGGCACAGGGCCGGGAACTGGGCCTGCAGCGTGGCGCGAACATCGTCATGCCCAACCTCACCCCGCCGAAATACCGCAAGCTCTACGAAATCTATCCCGCCAAGGCCTGCATCGCCGAGACGGGCCGCGAATGCCACACGTGCATGGGCGCCCGCATCCGCGCCATCGGCCGCGAAGTCGGCCGCGGGCCGGGCGGGCGGAAGATGCGCGCGTAGAGGCAGGGCCGTCCCATCGGGCGCAGACTGAGCGCACAGGCTGGGAACGATGGACTGTCTTGGCCCCGGAGGGGCCGAATGTGAATAGCCGCGGGTGGAGCGAAGCGGAACCCGCGGTTACGGGCACAAAGCGACACCGTCCCCGAAGGGGGCGAACATATTCCCTCCCAGAGCCGGCAGGGATGCCGGCGCTCCCAGTGGGTGCAACCCGCCGCACCGATTACCAGTCCATAGAACACAACCCCGAGGCCAAAAAAGTGTCCAAGAATGCGCTGCTTCCGCTATTGTTACTGCTCGCGACAGGCTACATCCAAGCCGCCGACCCCGCATCCTGGCCGCCGAAAACAGACGGCGGCAACGAATGGGTTGACCGCGACACCGGCCATCGGATTGTCCGGCTGTCGCGGCGCGAAAACAGTAACGAGGTCTTCTACTTCCACCAGAACCCGTTCCCGCCCTCCGGCGACATGATGGTGTTCATGGGCCACGGAACCACAGGCCGCTGCGCCTTTACCGTGAACTTGAACACCTACGATATTCGACAGATAACCACGGTCAATACCGGGTTCGAGGTGGTCTCCCCCAGGAGCGGCAGACTCTATTACGTCAGCGGCGACGCAGTCTTCAGCACCGATCCGGTCACGTTGGAAACAAGGAAGATCACGGACGTGCCGCATCACTACACCTGGGGCCGGGGGCTAAGCATCAACAGCGACGAGACGCTGCTAGCAGGCTGTTACTGCCTGGGGGAGGAAAAGTACTACCAGTCGGACATGCCGCGAAAAGAGTGGATCAGGGCCATCTGGAAGGCCAAACTGCCCAACGCCATCTACACGATCAATGTTCAGACCGGAGAGATTAGCGAGTTTTACCGTGTCAATGAGTGGCTCGGGCACGTGCAGTTTTCGCCGACCGACCCGACGCTGATCGAGTTCTGCCATGAGGGTCCGGGCCACGAACTCGACCGCATGTGGACGATCCGCGCGGACGGGTCGGAACTGCGCAGGGTCCACGAAAAGGAATTCGCCAAGGAACTCCAGACCCATGAGTTCTGGTCGCCCGACGGCACGCGCATCTGGTGCGACTTTCAGCGGCCCGCAGCCGCGGCACGGGTTCTCCCCCTTCTCTACGAACTGACCTTCCCGGAACATAATCTGGCCAGCCTGGACACCAAGACCGGGAAGCTGACCCGGTATCCCATCGCGAGGCGTTACGCGTCGCGGCATTTCAACATCTCCCCAGACCAGACCCTGTTCTGCGGGGACGGCGAAGGGGGCCGCCTGCACCTGAGCCCGTCACAGAAATGGATCTTCCTATACAAGCCCGAAGGCGGCAGGCTCAAGGTGGAACGGCTGTGCAGCATGGCGGGCCACCACTGGAAGACGGGCCCCGAGCCCAACACCCATTTCACCCCCGACGGAAAATGGGTGGTGTTCCAGTCAGACCTGACCAGCACCACGCAGGTGTATGCGGTGGCGGTACGTTAACGGCTCAAAGTGTGAAAATGGCTTGAAAAAGCTCTCCAATCCCGCCGGAAAACAATTGACGCTTTTTAGCCCGCGTGGTATTATTACCTTGGCGTGAGTTTGGGGACTTACTGGAGATACAGGCCATGAACACCTTCCGCAAAGCGGGTTTCACACTGATTGAACTGCTAACCGTGATTGCCATCATCGCCATACTGGCGGGATTGGTGATGGTGGTCGGGCCGCGCATGATCGAGCGCGCCAAAATTACCCGGATGCAGAATGCGCTGAAGCAGGTGAACACATCGCTGGTCGCCTACATGACGGACAATAAGAAGGGAAGTTACCCGGCCGCCTACGGCTATGTCGGCGACAGGCAGGGTCCCGATCCCCCCGCCGACACCTCGCTGGACGAGACTTATTACAATCTGCGCTCCTACATGTTCCTGATTGGCCATCACGGTGAGATGGGCCTCTATGACGAGTTCTCCAAGTCATACGACACCAACGGGGACGGAAGGCTGAGCCTGCTTGAGTTCTCGCCCGCCGGCAAGAAGAGCCCCCAGGGGGTTTGGGAGTTTATCCCGGGTCTGCCGCGCTTCACGGGCGGGGCCGACCCCGGCGTGGAGATAGGCCGCCAACTGGAGGCCAAGCAGCGGCCGTTCATATACGTGCCGGTCAACAAGATCCAGGCGAAGAAGACGGCGAAGTACTGGGTCAACAACGGGGACTGGCTCGCGAACACCTGGAACGCAGCCGCACCGGAACTGCAGGGCGTAACCTTTCCCCCGGTCAAGTATGACGGCTTCGTGCTGATCGGCGTCGGTCCGTTCGGCAACACCTTCGGCCTCGTGGATGACCCGCCTTTCCTTGCGTCGGTGCCCGCGCGCGACGCCTATCACATTGCCGCGCTGCGCACCTACTTCCTGGCCACGCGCGACCTGGACGCGAACGGGAAACTGGATTTCGACTACAATGCGCGCACGAGGGAAGGCGAGGCCAAGCTCGAATACACCGTCAAGAACAAGGCCTGCAACAACCAGCTTCCCTGCAGCATGCCGAACGGCGCCGGGCCGGTGATTTACGTCAGCCAGTAACAAGCGCCTTTTTGGAGTGCGGCGGCAACGACGCCGCTTTGGCTGTGTTCGGCTGTTACCGCAGATCAGCCAAAGCGGCGTCGTTGCCGCCGCACTCTAAAAAGGGGCGGGTCTTCTCCGGAAAGCGGACATGAAC
>CALDSM010000021.1 GCA_937923585.1 uncultured bacterium | reverse complement strand
GATGGGTGCGTCGTTGAAGAAGGGGCCAAACTGGCCGCGCGCCGCTTCCACGCCGACTCCCCTGAGGAGCAGGAAAGAGGCTGCCGCCACGCCTGTTCTGTGGGTGCCGCCTTCACAGTGGGCCAGAAAGGGCTTCCTGCCGTTCTCCATCAGATCCAAGAACCTTGCCAGCGATTCAGGATCAGGAATGCGGTTCTTGGACCAGGCAAAATCCTCGTGGGCGACACCGAGCCGGCTGCACACCGCGACCTCCTCATCGTACCACGGCTTCCCCGGATTGGTTCCCCGCAGGTTGACAACAGTCTTAATTTTGTGCTTCTTGATGGCCGCCTCAAGCGCATCCGGGCCCATCTGGCGGGAACCGTAGAACACACCCTGCTCCACGGTGCGGAAATTGTGGCCGGGGAAGTACACCCACAGGGGCACCGCCAGCACCAGCAGCGCCACTCCAAGCACCAATCCAATCATCTTGGCCATTGTCTTCATCGTTAACACTCCCGAAGTCCGGTGTCATCGGTCATTCCCATGCCGGGGTTGCCCGCGAACAGGCGGACAACCTCGGGATCATGGGAAGTTGGAAGGAAGCCCGGCTAGCCGGCAACCGCGCTGAGGGAAATACCCAGCGCATCGGCAACACCCCTGCCATAGGCTGGATCGGCCTTCAGGCAATTGCCAATATGACGAATCTTGATCTCCACGGGAGCATCACCCATGGCCCTGGCGGTGTTGTTGAACAGTGCCTGCTGCTGCGCGGAAGTCATCCGCCGGAACAGCAGTCCCGGCTGCGAATAATAGTCATCGTCATCGCGGTGGTTCCAGTGGTCTGCCGCGCCCTCAAGACTGAGCGGCGGCTCGGCGAATTCCGGCTGCTGCCGCCATTCGGCGTAACTGTTCGGCTCGTATCCAAGCGTGCCGCCATGGTTTCCGTCCACCCGCATGGCCCCGTCGCGATGGTAGCTGTGGAACGGGCAGCGGGCCCGGTTGACGGGGATGAGGTGATGGTTCACGCCGAGACGGTACCGCTGGGCGTCTCCGTAGGAGAACAGGCGTCCTTGGAGCATTTTGTCCGGCGAGAAGCCGATGCCGGGCACGATGTTGGCCGGATTGAACGCGGACTGCTCCACTTCGGCGAAGTAGTTCTCGGGGTTGCGATTCAGTTCCATGACGCCCACCTCGATGAGCGGGTAATCCCTGTGGAACCATACCTTGGTCAGGTCGAAGGGATTGTACGGGCACTTGGCCGCATCCTTTTCCGGCATGACCTGGATGAACATGGTCCACCGGGGGAAGTCCCCGTTCTCAATGCTCTCGTACAGGTCGCGCTGATGGCTCTCACGGCACTTGCCAACGATCGCTTCGGCCTCTTCATCGGTCAGGTTCTTGATTCCCTGCTGGCATTTCAGGTGGAACTTGACCCAGTACCGCTCGTTTTCGGCATTGATCATGCTGAATGTGTGGCTGCCGAATCCGTGCATGTGGCGGTACGTGGCCGGAATGCCGCGGTCGCTCATGACGATGGTCACCTGATGCAGCGCCTCCGGAAGCGATGTCCAGAAGTCCCAGTTGTTGCGGGCGCTGCGCAGATTGGTGCGCGGGTCGCGCTTGACGGCATGGTTTAGGTCGGGGAACTTGAGGGGGTCGCGCAGGAAGAAAACGGGGGTGTTGTTGCCCACGAGATCCCAGTTTCCCTCCTCCGTGTAGAACTTCACGGCAAAGCCGCGAATGTCGCGTTCAGCGTCCGCCGCGCCCCGCTCTCCCGCCACGGTCGAGAAGCGCACGAAGAGGTCGGTCTTCTTGCCCACTTCGGAGAATATCTTCGCTTTGGTATAGGGCGTGATGTCGTGCGTAACCGTGAAGGCGCCGTATGCCCCGGAGCCTTTTGCGTGCATGCGGCGTTCAGGAATCACCTCCCTGTCAAAATGGGCCAGTTTCTCCAGAAACCAGGCATCCTGCAAAAGCATCGGGCCGCGCGGTCCGGCAGTCATGACGTTCTGGTTGTCCACAACGGGCGCACCGGCATTGTTCGTGAGTTTCTTTGAGTCGCTCATCTGTCTCCCTTTCTAACGGCCGCATGAAATGGTTGACGGCCGGGTGGGATGGATTGGGACGGTTCCGGGCACCAGACGCAGCCATCCGGCAATGGACCGGGCGGAGTTTGGTGCCCTAAAAAACGAGAGGGCGAGACGGGGGCGGGGCGCGCAGTAGGAAGAGGGAACGGGGCTCTTGTGTTGAAGGTTCATCAGCGGGAGCGGGCGGTCCTTCCTGGAATCCGGGAAACCACCGCGGTGCAAGAAGCGACAAAACAACGACCACGAGCATCCGTACAAGCCTGCAATATGGACAGGAATTGCTGTCGCTGGAAACCCTCGCGCAAAGACCCGGAACAAGCTCGTGTATGATCGCCACGGCAAATACGGTCAGAAGCACCGCCACCACCCCGCAGAATATCAGGGGGTGATTCTGAAAGACGGTATTCTTAACTGTGCGTTTTACCCTGTTGGACACCTGACGAATCCCAAGCCAGGAACTGCCGGACCGTATTGGAGACTCCAAGCCCAAATCCGGCACGTTGATGGTATCACTTGCGGCGGAACCGTTCAAAGACGGCGGGCGGGTTCCGCTCCGAGCCCGTTTCGGGCACGGAGACACTGTGCTATACTTCACGGCATGAAACCCAGACAGGTGATCACAAGGCCGGTTCGCGGGCTTCTGCGTCTTGCGGGATACGACGTTGTTCCGCGTTCCGCGCGGAGGGGAGAGCGCGAATTTCCCGCCGACTTTTCCGCGCAGGACGCGGATGACTTCCGCTTTGTCGAGCCGTACACGGTGGTGCCGCGTGATTATCATTGACGATTATGGGGACTGGCAGGGCTCGCGCAAGACGACGGATGAGTACCTTGCCGAGCACGGCAGTCCCCTGTGTTTGGTCCGGATTGACGTGGGCGCGCGCATGGCCGTGAAACCGTAGCGGAACAGGCATGGGACGAATGAGACCCATGAACGCTCACGTCCGGGGTCCGCATTTCCGTGACGGCGGCAACTTAGCGGGCGCCGCTGTATTGAAAGGAACGCTTGCATGGACAAATTGCGTCTGGTTGCTGTTGCTTTGGCTGTGACGATCGCGGCAGCCTTGTGTTCCGCGGCGGAGCAACCGCTCGTCGCGCGGTCTCTGGCGCGACTGGAACAGGCGCCGCCTGCGTGCCCGACAGACTTCACGTTCATTGTGACCGGCGACTCGCATTCGAACCGACAGCTTGTTTTTCAGGCGGACATGTTCAAGGGAATGATCAAGGAGTTCAACCTGCTCCAGCCCGCCCTCGTTCTCCATGTGGGTGACATGGTCTTGGGCGGTGCGGCGGACAAGGTGCCGCAGCAGTGGGACCTGTTTGAGCAGGTCATTGCCGGGTGCAGGCCGCCCTTCCTGCCCGCGCCGGGCAACCATGACATTTCCGACGCGGCCTCGGAGCAGCTTTGGCTTCAGCGGGTCGGCCCCACGCATTACGCGTTCACTTACGGAAATTCGCGGTTCATCGCGCTCGACAGCGAGGAGGTGGACGCGCCGGACCGGCTTTCCGACGGGCAGGTGGCGTGGTTCAAGCATGAGCTGGAGACAACCAGGGCCGGCAATATTTTCGTGTTCATGCACCAGCCCTATTTCACCGACGAGGCGGACCCGCGCACCGGCGATACGGTGTGGGCGGAACGCTGGCAATACCTGGCCGACATCATGCACGGGCATCCGGTGCGGGCGGTCTTCGCGGGGCACATCCACGGGTACCGCGATTTCGGCGTGCGCGACGGCGTTCACTATGTGATCGCGGGCGGCGCCGCGTCGCTGGGCAGCGGGTCGGGGCCGGACGGACGGTTCAATCATTACCTGCTGGTGCGCGTGCGGGGCGAGGAGGTGAACTGGTCGGTCATCAAGCCGGGGGCGGTGCTGCCGTCCGACGTGGCCACCAACGACTATGCGGCGGAGATGACCGATATCCGCAGGCGGCTGGTTTACTGCGAGGAGATTCCGGTGCCGCTGGGACAGCCCCTGGACAGGGACATCACGATCCGCATCGAGAACCCCTTCGACAAGCCCTTTGACTCCTCCCTCTCGTGGGAAACGCCCGGGGGCTGGAAGGTGGAACCGTTGTCGCGGGACTATCATGTGGACGCCAACGGCAAGACTGAACTCGTGTTCCACGTGAGTGCCGACGGCCCGGGGGCCGTGCGATTCCCGGTGCCCAAGTACAAGACCCGGTATGTGAACACAAAACACGGTGAGCCCGCCGACATCACGGTGGACCTGCCGCTGGTGCCGGTGGCCGAGGCCACGCCTGCGCCGGACAGGGTCACCATAGACGGGGCACTGGATGAGTGGAAGGCGGCCAAGGCCATCCCCATGGACTATCCCTCCGGCTTTGGGAAGGATGCGTATGATCCCGCCAATCTGGGGGGTGTGTGCCGCATCATGTACGATGCCGGGCACCTCTACGTGTCTTTCGATGTCGCCGACAACGAGCATGTGCAGCCCTATGGGGGCGACATTGTGTGGCTGGCCGACGCCGTGGAACTGGGCATCAACCGGTGGGGCTGGGGTTTCTCACTCACCGAGGCCGGCCCTGAAGTCTTCCTGTACAAGGGCGGCAAGAACACTTCGGCGGAGACGGTAAACAAGGACGTGCGGCTGGCTGTGCGGCGCGACAACGGACACACGATCTATGAAGCTGCGTTTCCGGCGGCGCTGGTGGAGCCGCTGGCCCTTCAGGCGGGTTCGGATTTCCGGTTCCGCGCACAGGCGGCCGACATGGACGGCGACGGAAAGAAGCATGAACTGTCCCTTTCGCCCGGCGGTGACTGGTCTTCGGGCATCAAGATTGTGCTGAACAAGTAGCGCCGGAACTGCCCGCGCATTTTCAGCAATAAGGCACGGACACACACAATGAAAGACAAGAAGGCACAGGCAAACACGAGCGGTCCGGATGGGGCATCGGATTCGAGTCCGTTTGCGCTGTTGCTCGGCAAGTTCCCCGAAGCGCCCGCTTCGGCGGCGGATCAGTCCGCCCCGTTGAAACCCGTCTTCACCTTTCGCGTGGGACGAACGAAGAAGGGCGGCTATCCCGTGTCGTTGGAGAAACGGCCGGGCGGCAAGACCATGACAATCATCC
>CALDSM010000020.1 GCA_937923585.1 uncultured bacterium | reverse complement strand
GCCGCCCGCGATGGTCTCGGTCTGGCTCTCGTGGGCGATCAGCCACTTATCGACCGCCCAGAGCAGACGGCCGTCGCCGCCCTCTGGCCGGGACTCCTTGAGCGGTTCGTTGGTGCCGCGCGGCAAAATGATGCTACTGCGGAAGCCCGCGTCCGCGGTCTGGCACGGGCAATAGTGCAGCGTGGTGGCGTATACCTCCGCGACCGTGCCCTTGGGCACGAGCGGCTCAATCGCGGCCAAATCCCACGCCCCCGGCACGCCGGCGGACTTGGACTTCCAGAACTCGTCCCAGCCCGCGTTTTGCAGGAAACTGGGTGGCGGCTGGCCGGGTTCGGTCCAGAGCGAGGCGTAGACGTCCCGCGCCGCGTTCTGCACGCGCACCTCCTCATCCTCCTTCATCGCCTTAATCAGCAAAGGGGTCGCCTCCCGCGCGCCGAACGCCTGAATTCCGCGGATGGCGGCGGTGCGCACGTCGGGATACTCATCCACCAAGCCCCGCTTCATCAGTTCGAGGACAGGATTGCCCCGGAGCGTGGCCAGGCAGCGCAGGGATGCGGCGCGCGCCGTTTCGCTGTTGTTGGTGACATACTGCTCAAGGATCTCCCGCATGCCGTCCGGATTCATCTCGAACATGACCTCAAGCAGCGGGGCAACCTTCATGGGATTGATTTCGGGCAGCAACAGTGCAAGGTAACGGAATGGATTGCGGTCTTTGACCATCTCAAGGAGCGCCTTTCGGGCGTTCTTGCAGTTGTCCTCGTCCCCCAGGAACAGCCACTTCAGTATCTCGTCCACGGCGGCCCGGTCGGGGGCCTGAAGCCCGGTCTTGTCCACCAGTTCCTTGTCGCGTTCCTGGGCCATCCGTTCGACGTCGTCCCAGTTGACTTCCTGGCCCGCCTTGTCGTTGGTCTCGATGCCGGCCACATCGGCCTCGGGCACAACCACCTCATGGTCGCCCGACTGCATCCGGATCAGCCCGTTCTCCTTGCTGATGATCCTGCCGTCAATCGTAGTGCTGTTGTTCATCAGCAGCGTGTCGGCCAAAGCCTGCCCCGCCGCAAGAACCGCCGCAAACGCAATCAAGCCTCTGAAGACGCTGTTCATTCCTCTCTCCCGGGCATGTGCCCATGATTTGCCCGGCAGCGGCAGGTCCGGCGAAAAACAGGTACTGACTCGCTTTTCGGCAGTTTGATAAAGCGTGTCTGTAACTGCTTTTCGCTCGGGGACTGACTCGCCCTCCGGCAGTTTGAAAGCGTGTCTGCCCCTGCTTTTGGCAGGGTTCTCGCACCAAAATGGGATGCCGTCAGCATGACTCGCCGCACTAGCTCACCGGCAGCAGGTTGTACACCTGGCGCTGGAACGTCATCACAGAACGGTCCTGCGGCGCCCAGAAATCCTTCACCCGCTTGTCGTACTGCAGGAGCAGGGAGGTGTTGCCGCCGGATATCAGGTTTGCATTCCCGGCGGTCAGCACGCCGATGTCGGGGCAGATAATGGAGCCGCGCACCCTCAGCCTGCCCTCGGTGTTGGAACCGTGGCGGACCTTGCTTCGCATGATCGAAAATATGGAATTGTTGCAGTAGAGCAGCCCGTCAAACTTCCAGGTGCTGTTGGCCGTGGTGCGCGACTGCTCGTCGTCCCACCACATTTTGCGCAGCACCGTGTCCGACAGCCAGCCGCCCGTGGGGTTCACAAACAGTTTGGCGGCGCGGGTGGCGATGCTGCTGGAGTACCCCTTCTTTGCCAGGTAACTTGCCAGATTGAGCACCGTGTTGCTCGCCCCGCCCGGTGTCTTGGCCCCCTCGTCGTAGCGGATGGCATGCTCCGAACTCGCGTTGTCATAGAAATAGATGTTGTTCGGATAATTCGAGTTCATTCCGTAGAAGCGCGGTTTGTAGTTGGAGTCGGCCACGGCCTTTTCCATCTCAAGATTGTTGAAGAGCATCAGTTCCGACGAGGTGAAGGAGAACTGCTGGTTGCCCCCGCGCGCGGTGACGATGCCGAGACCGTCGGTCACATCCGGATCGTTGTAGCCAATCTTGACGGCCTCCACCGCGTTGGACGTGTTTGAGGGGTTCTTCACCTTGCTGACGGTCTGCGTGGAGGTGCGCATCTGGATGGAGAGCTGGCCGGCGCCCACGCCGGATGAATAAGCCGGGCTCACCGTATATCCGGACATCGCCGTGGCGTCGGGGGTGGTTTGTTTGTTTCCGCTGTGGTTCTTCGCGCGAATGGTCAGATAGTCGCCCATGAGGACGTTGCCGCCCGTGACAATTGCCAGCGCGTTCTTCGTGCCGTCAGCGGCAACGCCAAAGGTTGACCCGTCCGCATAGGTCACGTCGCCGGCGATGTAGGTGTTGCCCTTCACGAAGATCTGGCCCGTTCCCTTCACCGAGCCTCGAATCAGCAGGTCCCCCTCCACAGCGACCTGACCGTTCAGCGTGATCGGGTTGGCCGCGGTGCCCGTGAGGATGAGGTTCCCCGTGTACTGCCCGGTGGAGGCCAGCGTCGCGGCGGCGCCGTTGGAGGACGTCGGGAAGGTTGTGCCGGTGTAGGTGCTCCCGGCGGGAACGCCGTAGGCGATGCCGCCGGTCGCCGTGCCCGCGATCAATTCGGTGATGGCGTGGAACTCATCCGTCTGGACCAACCTGTCCTCGTTGTCATCCGGATAGGGTGCCGGAAACTTGTCGGGAAGGATGCTGTCCTTCATCAGTTTCTTGTTGGTGGGGTAATTCTTGTACAGGTTGCCGCCGGTCAGCGGCGCACCGTCGCTGTCCACGCCGGTCACCGGAGAAAGCGCGGTCAGACTGCCCAGCGCGCCCGTGGAAGAATTCTGGTTGAGCAGGCCCGTGGTGGCGTTGAACGGATACGTCGCCAGCGCGGTAGTCTTGCCGATGTCCGAGGCGGACATCGTTCCCATGCTGTAACTGTTGATGATGTTGCCGCGGGTGTAGATCGTGCCCGCCACGCGCGAATCGGCGATGTCGCTGGAGGGACGGTACATGAGGTTCATGAGTGAGGCCACCTTGACCCGATCGAAGGTGCCGTACAGGCTCTTGTTGGTGTTGTTGTCCAAGTCCACATTGCGGACGTCGGCATGGCAGAGAATGCAGGAGATGTTGTTCGCCAGAATGGCGTACTCGAACCCCGCGAAGGGTCCTCCCCCGGCGCGCACCGTCTGCTGGGCCGTCCGGCTCTGGCTGCCCACCTTGCCCGTCGAGTTGATCGTGAACAGGAACCCGTTGATGTCGTCCGTGCGGGACAGCGTCAAACCGGTGACACTGACACCCTTGGCGGCATCCACCACGAGCGGGTTTGACGAACCCACCAGCGTTATCTGGGCGTTCTTGGCCACAATGGGGCTGATGAAGGCCCGGTAGGTGAGCCAGGAGCCGACCGCATTGCCGTTGCCCGCAACGTAGTCGTTCCAGACCCGCTCAATGGCGTAGTCAATCCCGGCCTTG
>CALDSM010000019.1 GCA_937923585.1 uncultured bacterium | reverse complement strand
AATGCCGCGCGACATGCGCTGCACCTGCCGGTTCTGCTGGAGGATTTCGCGGGAGATGGTGAGCGGCAGGTCCTCCGAGTCCACCACGCCGCGGATGAAGCGCAGGTACTCCGGCAGCAGCTCG
Source organism: uncultured bacterium (assembly GCA_937923585.1). Classification (GTDB taxonomy): domain Bacteria; phylum Hydrogenedentota; class Hydrogenedentia; order Hydrogenedentales; family CAITNO01; genus CAITNO01. The sequence goes on along the minus strand of CALDSM010000019.1, from coordinate 3,340 downwards.
TCGCAGTCGTCCATGATGAAGATGCGCTTCACGTAAAGGCGCACGCCGCGGTGCGTCTCGGGATGCCGCATGAACAGGTCCCAGGGCGCCTTGGCGGGCACGTAGAGCAGCAGGCGGTATTCCAGCGTGCCCTCGATACGCGCCTGCACCCGCAGCAGCGGGTCCGTCCAGTCGTGCGAGACGTGGCGGTAGAACTCGTTGTACTCCTCCTCGGTCACCTCGGCCTTGTCGCGCAGCCAGATGGCCTTCATCGAGTTGAGCGTCTCGGTACGGCGCACCTTGGTTTCCTGGCCGTCCGTCGTCTCCGTCTCCTCCACCTCCATCTGGATCGGGTAGGCGACGAAATCGGAGTACTGGCGGATAATATGCCGCACCACGCCCTCATCGGCGTAGTCCTTCATGCCGTCTTCCGGATCGGCGGGCTTGAGATGCAGCGTGACCGTCGTGCCGACGCTTTCGCGCTCCGCTTCATCGAGCGTGTAGTAGCCGTCGCCCGAGGACTCCCACAGCGTTGCCGTCATCTCGCCCGCGCGGCGCGTGAGGAGCGTGACGCGGTCGGTCGCCATGAACGAGGAGTAGAAGCCCACGCCGAATTGGCCGATCAGTTCGGCCGGCGCCGCGGCGTCCTTGGATTCGCGCACGCGCTTGAGAAACTCCTGCGTTCCCGACTTGGCGATGGTGCCGATCAGTTCGGCCACCTCCCCGCGTGACATGCCGATGCCGTCGTCGGACACGCTCAGCGTGCGGACGGCGGCGTCCACGTCCACGCGGATGGCCGGTTCCAGCCCGGCGGGCAGCAGGTCGGGATGCTTGACCGACTCGAAACGCCGCTTGTCAATGGCGTCGGATGCGTTGGAAATGAGCTCCCGTAGGAAGATGTCCCGGTTCGAATAGACAGAATGGATCATCAGGTCCAGCAGTTGCCGGGCCTCGGTCTTGAATTCATGGCGTTCACTCATGGCTGTGCTTGCTCCCTGTTTGTGTGAAGCCGATATTATCCCACGCAGCGGCAAAGCATGGCAAAATGTATGCACCGTACGAATGCGGAAAACCACCAGGCTAGTGCCGCAGGCGTCCCGCCTGCCCCTCGTTGTGGCGTGGTTTCCAGACCACACCATGCTCTTCTGACCGAAGGTCTCCTCTTTCGTTCGCGGTGCATCCGCCACGCGCCCGTTTTGCAACCCACGCGGCATCCCATCGCCGTCCGCACAGCGCGCTTCTGGAAACAGAGTCAATTTCACGAAGATGATCCGGAGAAGAGGAGACCTGCGGTCGCAAGAGTGGCATGGTCCGGAGACCATGCCACAACAGTGTCCTGCCGCACCCAAACTGGGCGCATTTGGAGTATACTGGTGCTCCGCGGGACATCGGGGTATATCAATGTCAGCGTCTGTAGTTCCAGGGCACGGCAACAAAGGAGCGTGTGCAATGAAACAGACGTCATGGTTTCCAAGGTTCATGTGGGCCGGGTTGTTCTTGGCGCTTGCGGGATTCTCACAGGGACCGGTGTATGCCGCGGACACCACGTCGCCGACAGGCACGATTGTCATCAACAACAACCGCTCCGCCACCAACTCGCCCAACGTCACGCTGTCGCTGGCTTGGGACGACGGCACGGACGGTTCGGGCGTGTCGCGGATGCGGTTCAGCGATGACGGGGCGCATTGGAGCCTGTGGGAGCCGCTCGCGGCCACGCGCGCCTATACACTGCCGCCGGGGCCGGACGGGCACAGAACGGTGCGAGTGCAGTACCTGGACAAGGCGAACAACCGCTCCATCGCATACAGGGACTACATCTTATTGGACACCGCGCCGCCCACCGGCACCATTCTCATCAACGGCGCCGGAGCGACAACAACCAGCCTGACCGTTTCGCTGGGGCTGACTTGGGACGACGGGGCGGGGTCCCAGGTGTCGCGCATGCGATTGAGCGATGACGGCGCGCATTGGACGCCTTGGGAGACGCCCGCGGCCACGCGCACCCACACGCTGCCGACAGAATTGGGCAACCACACCGTTCGCGTGCAGTATCTGGACGGTGCGGGCAACTACTCCGCCGTTTACAACGACTACATCAAGCTGATAGCCGCCACTGAGGAGACGGTGCTGCTGCCGGGCAACGAGCCGCTGGTGATGGTGTGGATACCGGGCGGGACCTTCATGATGGGCCGCTATGCGGGCGAGAAGAACAGCAGCTTGAGCGAAGACCCACGGCATCCCGTAACAGTGGGCGGGTTCTGGATGGCCAAGTATGAGTTGACCAAGCGCCAGTGGATAGCGGTGATGCGCACGGCGCCATGGACGGGAAAACCCTATGTGCTTACCAACCTGGACAGCCCGGCGGTATGGGTGTCGTCTGACAATGCGCAGTCGTTCCTGACGGCTCTGAACAGTTACACGGGCATAACATTCCGTTTGCCCTCGGAGGCGCAGTGGGAGTATGCCTGCCGCGGCGGCGCGACAACGCGTTTCTACTGGGGCGATGACACCGATCTCACCGCCATCGAAAACTATGCGTGGTACTACGACAACGTCTACAACGTTCCGGGCCAGCAATATGCGCGCGTGGTGGGCATGAAACTGCCGAACGCCTTTGGCCTGTATGACATGAGCGGCAATGTGTGGGAGTGGTGCGAGGATGACTACCACAGTAACTATACGGGCGCGCCTGTGGACGGCCAGGCCTGGGTGGACAGCCCTCGGAGTTGGTTCCGGGTGCTGCGCGGTGGCGGCTGGCGTAACGACGGTAGCATGTTCTGCCGATCGGCCGAGCGCTACCAATACTACCGGAACAGCCCGGACGACCCCATCGGATTCCGCGTTTCGCGGACTCCGTAGACCGAAGCGGCACCGTTGCCCGGCCACTGCGCATTCAAGAAGGTGCCGAAGGCGGCGGCAAAGAACGGGGTGATCTTCGGCACTGTTTTTTGACTGCGGTGGCCGTGCCGCCGCTTTGGCTTGCAGGACCACGCCCGATCCGTATCGTGGATATGGCCCAGGGAAAGTGAAAGCGGCGGCATGGCCGCCGCAGTCAAAAAGGGGATGCCGGTCAGGCGTTTCGTTGGCCGTGTGGCGACGCAAACTCCGGGGCTTTGTCGAAGATGAACACGAAAACCCGTTCCCCGGTGACCGTGCTGATGTCGGTGTGAAGACTGACCACTTTTCTGCCGGTGACAGACTCCAGAGAGGACTCCAGCAGGGGCCGTCCCCGTTCGACCAGTTCCACCCGCATCAGCTTGATCAGTTCCCGTCCCTTGGAACTCTCCGCCGACCGTGCCAGTTGGTGTTCGGCCTGCGTCATCACCCCCTTGAGACGGACCACCACCATGTCGTCTATGAG
>CALDSM010000018.1 GCA_937923585.1 uncultured bacterium | reverse complement strand
GGCTTCATCTTGGGTGCGCGCTTGACGGTTTCGGCGACGGCGTGGGCGCTCTCCAGTGCGGGGATGATGCCCTCGGTGCAACTGAGCAACTGGAACGCGTCCAGCGCCTCCTGGTCGGTCGCATAGGTGTATTCGACGCGGCCGCTGGTGAAGAGCATGGCATGCTCCGGACCGACGCTGGCGTAGTCCAGTCCGGCGGAGACGCTGTGCGTCTGGCCGATCTGGCCGTCCTCATCCTGGAGCACGTAGCTCATCGCGCCCTGGAGCATGCCGAGCGTGCCGCCCGCAAAGCGCGCGGCGTGCATGCCGGGCACAATGGCGGTGCCGCCCGCCTCAACGCCGACCATGGCGACATCCGTGTCGCCAAGAAACTCATAGAACAGCCCCATCGCGTTGGAGCCGCCGCCGACGCAGGCAATGAGCATCTCCGGAAGGCGGCCCTGCGCCTCAAGAATCTGCGCGCGCGCCTCGCGGCCGATCACGCTCTGGAAGTCGCGGGTGATCATGGGGAAAGGGTGCGGGCCGTGAACCGTGCCGAGGACGTAGTGCGTGTTCTGCACATTTGTCACCCAGTCGCGCATGGCCTCGTTGATGGCGTCCTTGAGCGTCTTCGAGCCCGAGTCCACGCCGATGACCCGCGCGCCAAGCAGGCGCATGCGGAACACGTTGAGTTTCTGGCGCTCAATGTCCTCGGTGCCCATGTACACGTCGCAGTCGAGGCCGAGCAGCGCCGACGCGGTGGCGGTGGCGACACCGTGCTGGCCCGCGCCGGTCTCGGCGATGACGCGGGGCTTGCCCATGCGCCTGGCCAGCAGGCACTGCCCCAGGGCGTTGTTGATCTTGTGCGCGCCCGTGTGGGCCAGGTCTTCGCGCTTGAGGTAGATGCGCGCCCCGCCCAGATGCGCCGTCAGGCGGTCGGCGCGGTAGAGGGGCGTGGGACGCCCGACGTAAGTATGCTGGCGTTCGGCAAGGTCACTGACAAACGCGGGGTCGGCCATCGCCTCGCGGTAGGCCGCCTCCAGTTCGTCCAGCGCGAACACGAGCGTTTCGGGGACGTACCGTCCGCCGAATTTCCCGTACCGGCCGTGCGCATCAGGCCAGGGATGCTTTGCGGACGTTGTGGACAAAGGTTCGTATTCTTTCATGACTTTTCTTTCCGGGCATTTCTTCCAGGCCGCCCGACACGTCCACGGCCCAGGGCCGCACGCGTTGAATGGCTTCTTCGACGTTCTCAGGTGTCAATCCGCCGGCGAGGATGATCCTCTTGCCGGTCTGAACGGCGCGCAGCGCCGCATTCCAGTCGGCATACTGGCCGGTGCCGCCGTGTTCGCCCGTCACATGAGCGTCCAGCAGCAGCGTTGTGCCGGGCCATTGGGTAAACTCTGCGGCACTGGCGATTGCGGTTGGGCGGATGGCCTTGTAGGCGCGCGGACCAACCGCCGCACAGAACTTGGGCGATTCGTCGCCGTGAAGCTGAACGCGGTCAAGGAAGCCCAGGTATTCCCGCAGCACTTCCAGCGGCTCGTTTACCACCACGCCCACGGTTACGACATAGGCAGGGAGTTCCGAAAGGATCTCCCGGACCGTATCCGCGTTTACATAACGGTTGCGCTTTGCAGCCTCGGGCGCAAGGACAAAGCCGAGCGCGTCAGCGCCTGCATCGCAGGCGGCCAGCGCGTCGTCCCGGTTTGTGATGCCGCATATCTTAATCTTGGTCATGGCCCAGCAGTTCCTGGATCTTGCCGCGGATGTTGCCGCTGGTGAGGATGGATTCACCCACCAGGATGGCGTCCACGCCGCCGTCCTCCAGCATTTTCACGTCACGCCGGTTGTGTATGCCGCTTTCGCTGACCAGCGTGTGGCCGCCCGACACGCGCTTTTTGAGCCTTAGTGTGGTGCCGAGGTCTATTTCGAGCGTGTCCAGATCGCGGTTGTTGATGCCGATGATGCTTGCGCCGCTGTCGAGCGCGCGCAGGATCTCGTCTTCCGTGTGCGTCTCCACCAGCGCCGCCAGCCCGAGGGCCTAGATCGGAAGTGCACACGTCTGAACTCCAGTCACGATCAGATCTCGTATGCCGTC
>CALDSM010000017.1 GCA_937923585.1 uncultured bacterium | reverse complement strand
AGAATGTCCTCCAGGCTTTGCCGTCCGGCCATGCGGACGTATTCGGCGTTGGCGTCAAGCACGGCCCCTTCGCCGTTCAGAACCACAAAACCCGTTCCCGTGGTTTCAATGAGCGTGCGGTGCCGGTCTTCGACGCCGCGCAGCCGCTCCTCATCGGCCCGGTGCTGCACGGCGCTCCGCGCCTCAAGATCGGCAAGCCGGCGGCGAAGCTCCTCCACCTCGCGAAGCAGTTCCCCGCTGTCCCTCCGTTGCTCACCCGTTGGCATAGATTAGGTCTTCCTTGATGCTGACCGGTCTTTGAGTGCGGACCCCAAGCACGGCGCTATTATGGATAGAACCGGGCTGCCATGCAAGACCGGCGAAACGGCGGGCGCCGGCGGGTTGGAAATGGGCGGAACCCCTCGCACGGCGTGAACCCGCGCCCGCAGCGGGTTGCACATGCGGCCGCCATCGCTTAGAATGGACCAAACCCCGGAGGAGAACAAAGCTGTCATGGAACATCCGCCGCTCAGATTGTCCGAAGTGTACGGACAGGGAAAGCCGGCCATTTCTTTCGAACTGTTTCCGCCGAAGACGGACACGGGCATGCAGAGCCTCTTTGAGCACCTGAAAGAGCTGGTGCGCTGCAAGCCGGCGTTCATCACCTGCACCTACGGGGCGGGGGGCTCGACCCGCGAACGCACGCTGGACGTGCTCCGGTCGGTGCATGCCGCTCATCCGCAGATGCCGATTGCGTCTCACCTGACCTGCGTGGGATCCACGCGGGAGGAACTGGCCGACTACATCCGGCGGGCCGTCGAGGCCGGCGTGGATCGTATTGTTGCGCTGCGCGGCGACCCGCCGCAGGGCGAGACGGCCTTTCAGCCGGCGGAGGACGGGCTGGAGCATGCGGACGAACTGGTCCGCCTGATCCGCGGAGAGTTTCCGGCGCTGGGCATCATGGTGGCGGGCTATCCGGAAACGCACCCCGAGGCGCCCTCGCTGGCGAAAGACCTGGAACACCTGAAACGCAAGGTGGACGCGGGCGCCGACGCCGTCATCACGCAGCTTTTCTATGACAACGGCGACTATTTCCGGTTCCGGGACCGCTGCACGGCCGCCGGCATCACGGCGCCCATTGTGCCCGGCCTGCTGCCGGTGACCAACCTGACGCAGGTCAAGCGCATCACGGGCATGTGCGGCGCGCACCTGACGCAGAAACTGGTGCGCCGTCTTGAGGTACACGGTGATGACGATGAAGGCCAGTACGCCGTGGGGGTGTACCACGCGGCCCGTCAGGCGGAGGAACTGATAGAGCAGGGCGCGCCGGGGATTCACTTCTACGTACTGAACAAGTCGCGGGCCGCGGCGCTGATTTGCCGCGCGCTGGCGCTGTTCACGCCGGTGGACTGATCCGCGGAAACGCGGGGCGCAGGTCCGGCATTACGCGGCGGGACCGGCACCGGGCGGCGGGTCGAGGTCACTCCGCCCTGCGTTCCCGTTCATCCCCTCGTCAGACATCACGGCAAGGTCCGTCCAGGCCGGTTCAGCCGGTTCGCGGCGCAGGCGCGCCTGTGACAACAGCCATCCGGCGGCGCCGAACGCAGCCAGCATCAGCCCCATAATGCCGTAGCGGCTGGCGGGAAGCCGCTTTGCCACGAGCACGGCTGAGGTGTCGGCGCGCAGGTTGTCGTCGGCCTGCGCAAAGAGCCAGTTCTGAACCCGGCGCTTCTCTCCGGGGGCCAGCGTGAATGCCGCGATGGGTTTGCCGGACAGGGAGAGTGCCTGAAACGCATAGCGGACCACCGGCGGCTGGGGCACCCGCCGGTAGCAGAGGGAGAGGTCCCCCTGGCGCACGGACAGGCCCTCGCGCAGCCGCAGCAGTTGCCCGTCGCCGGTGGAGACGGCGGCCATCCAGACCGGCGCCCCCCGCAGCCCCACCGGAACGCCCTGGAGCATGGCCTGATCAAAACGGAAACGCAGGTCCGGTGTCGCGTCCCATTCGCCGCCCTCCTCCAGGCGGACCGGCCCAAACGTGTGGTCGGGGCCGAAGGATTCGACCCATGCGGCGCCGTCGCGCCATGCGCGCGCGACGACAACCAGCGGCATCGCGCCCGGGCATTCAAAACGGACGCCCTCGACCGGCTGGGCCGCGTTGGCGGGCACTTCGACCCGCCGCGCCTGACCGGCCCGCTTGACGCCGACCATGATAGAGGAGCTTCTGCCGGGGGCGCTGTTGACACCGAGCAGGACGTATTCTGTGCCGTCGCCGAGCGTTTCCCCTGTGCCCGGCGTGAAGGTTTCAAACTGGTGAACCCTTCCCCTCTCAAGCACGGACCAGCGGGCCCCGTCCAAACCGGGGCGTGCGGCGGGAAGGCCCGCCCTGGCGGTGTCTTCCGAGTCGGCCCAGTCCAGGCGCAGGGCCATTTCCGGTGCCAAGATGGTCCACTGTCCCGCCTCGGCGAAGAGACCCTGTGTCCAGTCCTTCTCCCCTTTCCTGTGAAAGGAAAAGGCGGCCATGCGCCGCCCCGACGCATCGCGCACCAGTCCCGCCCAGGGCTCCACGGAGCGGACCGTGCAGGGAACAGCCGGCGGGGACACGGGCAGCTCTGCGCCGGGCCGCGCCTCCACCGTGGCGGTGGCGCCGGATGTCTGTCTTACCTCGATGACGTCGCGCTCGCTCACAGGGGCAAGCACCGTGATGTCATTCAGCCGTAGCCGCAGCCCAAGAGGGGCCCCGTCGTAGACCTTCTTATGGTCAAGAAGGGAACGCGCGGCCTGTGGATTGTCGAGCGGCAGCACGTCGATCGGCATGTTTCGGGTGAGCGAGAAGGACATGCCCCCGGAAGCCGGGCGCAGCGCCAGCGATTCGGTGCGCTGCTTGGCGATGACAACGCGACCCTCAAAGGCGGTAATCCGCCCCAAAATGGCACCCGCCACAGCGCCGAGAACACCCAGATAGACCAAGCCGGCAAATATACGCAGCAGGAGACGGTAATTCATGGCCCCAGTATGGTGTCCTCAAGGCTTCGCATGCAAAGTAAAGGGTGCAGGTGCAGTTTCCGGCCGGAATGGGAGCAGCGGGAAGCACGGACAATTGTGAAAGACACCGGCAATCCGCCCGGACAAAAGATCAACCGCCGGTTGGATGCCCAACCGGCGGCTGTGATGGTCAATCAGCAGATAGACTTACTTGCGGCGGCGGATGCTGCCCACGCCGCCCAGCGCGCAGGCGCCGGCAAGAAGGGCAAGGCCAAGGCCGCCCGCGATCGGAAGCTGGCCTTCCGGAACGACTCTAATCTCAACATCCTTGGCAGACACCGTGGTGGCGGGGGTCGCCTGGTCAATCGCAATGGTCACCGTGTACTTGCCCGCATCCGTCAGGGCCACCACGGGAATGACAAACTGCGAGGCTGTTCCCAGAACGGTCGCACTGCCGGTCTTGGTCCATGCATAACTGTAGGCCGTTGTGCCCGGCAGCGTCACGGCCGTCAGCGTCAGGGCACTGCCTTCCTCAAGGAGCCCCGAGCCGGCGCCAGTAATAACGACTCCCACCGGAGGCACCATTGAAGCGGTAAGCTGGGCCTGAACCGTCGTGGCCGGACCCTGCGCCTTGAAGTAGTTGTATTCCTGGACGTTGGTGTAACCGTCGCCGTCCGCGTCCCCCTCGGAGATCGGAAGAG
>CALDSM010000016.1 GCA_937923585.1 uncultured bacterium | reverse complement strand
CTGGACCATTTGGCCGTGGGTGCGATCTCCTCTGCCTATTAAGTGGTCGCAGAAATACACCGTGGCGTCGTAAACGATTTCGGCCTTCTGGTAGGAGTTCAGCTTCTGGTAGCCGCCATGAGGTGGAATGAAATGCCCGGCCATGAAAGGCAGCCTCCTGAGAAGGACGAAAGGGACCAAAAGGACGAAAAGGACAAGAAAGAAGTGCAACCCACGCTCACAGACTACAGTATCGGCCGAATTTCGTCAACCGAGCCGTTCAAACCTTGTGCGCCACTGCGTCCCTTTGTCCTTTCTTCTCTGTCCCTTTGGTCCCTTCCGTCCCTTTCGTCCCTTTCCGGAACCCCCAAGCACCGCGTTACTCGAAGAGCCTGCGCAGTGCCCCGAATACCGCGCCGGGCTTCGCCGATAAGATCATGGCGAGTTCCACGATCGGACCGCACCAGCACTGGGGACAGCCGGGCAGGGCGTTCATCTTGGCAAATTGTTCCGTGATGGACAGGGGCATGCCGTCCCCGGCTGGCGTGCGCGCAAATTCATACTGGTGGCAGGCCAGCAGCCGGCCGTCCGGCTCGACCTCCACCATGATCCGGCCGGCACCGCACCAAATACGCCGGTTTTCCGGCCATTGTTCCAAGTGGCGCAGGCCCGCGATGGAATTGGCTATCGGTCGTTGCGCCCGTTTGAGTTCGATCAGCCGGTTCATGGCGCCGAGATAGGCGTCCCGCTCCGCCGCGATGGGATTGGTCTGCGCCGATGAATCCAGCCAGGCCGTGGCCGGCTGGAACATCACCGGCACCTCCAACGACTCGGCCAGGGCGACCACGTCTTCCACGCTGTGCAGATTCAGGGCGGACAGCGTGCATTGAAACGACACGGGCACGCCCGCCTCACGGCAGGCGCGGACCGCCTCCAGCGTGTGGTCAAACGCCCCCGCACCCCGCACCGCATCGTGGATGTCGCGCGGCCCGTCGAGGCTGAGATTGACGTGGCTGGCCAGGCGCACCACCTCCATGCGGCCGGGAACCAGCCAGCCGTTGGTGCTCAGGAAGGGTTCAAACCCCAGTTTCCGCGCATGGACCATGATTTCGCCCATATCCGCGCGCAGCAGCGGCTCGCCGCCGCCGAAGGTGATCCAGCGCGCGCCGAGCGCCCACAACTCATCAAGGCCGCGCAGCACCCCCGCCGTGTCCAATTCCTCCCCGGCGGCGTCACAGGCGCCGCAATAGCGGCAGCGCAGGTTGCAGCGGAACGTGACATTCCATGCCGCGAAGAGCGGCACGCGCTGCCGCAGCACAAAGATGCGCCCCAGCGCCGCGGCGGCATGAACGGCACGGCGCCCCGTGCGGAGAAGGCTAGCGCTCATCTTCGTTTACCGGCGCCGCGCCGGACGAGTCCCCGGCGGCGGGCAGCCGGCCCAACACCGCAAGGGCGGCCCATCCGACCGGAATCCAAATCCAGAACGTTATCAGCCGAAGCGCGCCCACGGCCAGGGCAAGATGTTCGGGTGGCACCCGCATGGCGTGAAAAGTGACGCCGAGGTAGCCCTCCACCGCGCCCAGGCCGCCCGGCATGCCGCTGGCCGCACCCACCAGCGAACCGGACGGCGTGATGGCCAGAGCCTGCCAAAGCGGAACGTCCGGAACGATTTCACGCAGTATCAGATACAGGCCGAGTCCGCTGGCCACCCAGCCTGCGCCGGACAGGCAGGCTATGGCAACCGTGGATGGGCGCACAAAATACCCGTCCGGAAGATACCGCGACAGTCTCGGCACAACCTTCAGTCCCAGTGCCGCAAAGCAAAGAAAGCAGACCGTCACCGCCAATGCGGCCGGCACGGCCGCCCATGATCGCCACAGGCCCGCGAGAAGGGCCGACAGCAGCGCAACCGATGAGACCGCCATCATGACAATGAACATGCCCTCCGCCTTGGCGGCTTCCATGAAGCGGCCATGGCCCAGCCGCGCAAGTTCTTCCGGCCGCACCAAACGGCCCAGTTGGGCCGGAACCAGTTGGCCCGCAAATCCCGAGAAATAGATCAAGGCGCCCCGGACGAACCCCGGCCGAATGCCGAAACCCGCCAGCAGCCAGAGCCACAGGAAACCGTCCGCCATCATGTTTACGGTGTGCAGCCCAAACACTGCGCACAGAACCCAGCCGCGGCCGGACCAGAACCGAAGCGCGACGCGCCAGTCGGCGGAGAACAGCCCGTACAAGCCCGCAACGGCCGTGAACGCCAGAAGCGCAAGGGCGATGGCAAGACGATGACGTTTCAAAAAGGCCATGAACTGCGGACTCCGGGGGCGGGCACACGCCCGTCGCGCGCTATCATACACGGCCCCGCAGTCCCCGCGGTACCGCAGGCGTCGCGCCTGCCAAGTTGCGCCGCTGCCGACAACGGCATTGAACCCCGCAGGCACCCCGGCATAGATTAGCACCCGAAACTTGGAAAGGACCGGCCATGCATGCACCACGATGGACAGCGGAATGCCTTGTTGCCGCACTGCTCTTGGCAGGAGCGACCAACGCCCCGGCCTGGGATGATGCGGACGCAAAGGCATGGGTGGACCATTTTGCCTTCTCCCCCGTGCCGACGGGTGAGTTGCCGGTGGAAACAAAGCCCGCCCCGTTGCCCGTGGTGCGGCGGTCTGTGTTTCCCGCCGACGGCGACCTGGTCCGCATGTCGTTGCCCTTCCTGCCGGGTTCTCTACCCCAAGGCAGGGGACTGGCCGCCAACCTGGGGGATGTGATTGTACCCGCCGATGTGCGCGTGCTGACCGTGCACCCGGACACCGCCCATTCGGCGCGCCGCGCCATAGTCACCTTCCCCATGGACCGGCTCTCCAAGGACTACTTCAGTTCTGTCATCACGTTCAGTCTTGCCGACACACCGCCGCTGGCGGCACCTGTGCGCCGGGAGGGCGCGTTCTCGGGCGAACTGGACGGGTACCGGTTGGAGGTGGACGCCAACGGCGCACGGCTCGCGAAGAACGGAACGGCGCAATGGCAGGCGGTGCCCGTTGCGCCGCCGTTGAGCGATGCACGCGGCGTCACCACGGAGGTGGTCGAACAGGGCCGGTTCTTCCTGTGGGCGCGCGTGCTTGTGCCCGACCCGAAATGGCCGCGCATCCTGGAGGTGCAACTGGACCAAAGGGGCCAGGTTCGGCTCACGCTGCATTTGCAGCGCTGCGCCCCAGGCGATGGCTATGCCCCCGACCTGGGCTGGAAGTTCGAGGAAGATGCTACGCCCCCCCCGCCTATCCCCCCCGCAGCGGCGAACCCGATGCAGTCGTCGGCATGGCGCAGCGTCTCCACAACCGTTGTCCAATCCGACAATGCATCGGGCACAAACCTCTACTCCTTCTTCGCCACGCCGGTCCACTTTGCCGATGATGGCGCAGAGTTCACCGTCACGCCCGGCACTTTCAACATGCTCTATCACTGCGGGGTGCCCCCGGTGCTGGACCGTCCCTTCGAGGAGGCGCGGCAACAGCATCAGAACGCGATGGCGGCCGCTTCGATGGGGGGGCCGGATCAGGGCAACGTGGCGTCCATGCCCGCCGCGGGCGTGTTCGGCATGAACCGGCTCAACCACTGTCCGGCCATCTTCAACGAATACTACCGCACCGGCCGCGCCGACCTGCGGCGCGTGGCGCTGGACTGGTGCGATAATTTCCACAACCTGAGCGTCTGGTGGGGCACCGAGCGGCCGGACGAGTTTGGCGGCACGCGCTATAACAATTCCGTCGCCAACGGTGACAAGACCCACGCCGACGACCAAACCTACATGTGGCGGTCCAACACGGCGGTGCATTTCTGCACGAAGGGCTATGATTCCTTTCTCTTCGCCTACGAGGAGACCGGCGACCCGCGTTATGCCGCGGCGCTACGCTGGCAGACGGAGTACGCCGCGCGCATGATCCACACCAACCAGGGCGAGTGCCGCAACATCGGCGACGTGCTCGACTTTGTCCGGCTCTTTGAGTTCACCGGCCACCGGCCCTGGCTCGACGAGGCGCTGCGCCTCTTCCGCGAACTGCGCGACAAGCTCGGCCCCGACGGGCTGTTCAGCCAGGGCGGCCAGCCCATCGAGCCGGACCTCACCTTCATGGACAACGATTCCCTGGGCTACAAACATCCCTTCGCCAAGCCCTACATCATCGGCTATGCCCTGCAGGGGTTACCCGAGCTGGCCCGCTTCGCACCCGACGAGCCCCGTCTCGTCGAGGTCATCCGCGCCGTGGCAAAGTTCATGGTCGGCTCGCAGGACCCCGCGGGCGGCTGGCGTTATCCGCATCCGAAGTCGAGCCGCATGCTGATTGATCAGGCCATGGAGCATGCCATGCAGCTAAGCCGCGCCGCCGCCTTCCTCGAAACGCAGGGCGACGACATCAATCCCATGCTGGACGCCGTCGAGCGCACCCTGCGCGCGCGGGTGCAGGGCCTGCAAAAAGCGGGCGGGTTCCTGAACGGCGTGCAGGGCTGGGAGGAATCCACCGGCGCACTGAAGGACGGCAAGAATATCCACGACCTCTACCAGAAGCCGTCGGACCGTGACGCGTCGCGCGATTACACGGAAGGCACGGTGACCGCCGGCCCGTCCTGTCCCGAAGCCGTGGTCTACTTCTCCGAGGTGTTGGATTTCTACGCCAAACACCGCGACCCAAGACGGTTGCTGGAACCGGGCGCGCCGGAGTTGCAGAAACTGTTGGAGCGTGTGAAACCCGTAAACATGACCGCGCTCAAACTGCTGCCCGAACTGCTGCCGCCAATGCCGTCGGCGGAGTATGTGCCCTACGGATTGGAGAAGGGCCTGCCGACCTTTGCCGCGGCGCGGGCCGATACAGTTTCGCGCAATCATTTCACCGGCACCGGCGATCGCGCCGCGTTTGCCGCGTGGCAGCGACAGGGCCGCGCCAGGCTGATTGATTGCCTGCTGGACGCGCCCAGACCGCCTGCCGACACCGCCTATGCGACCATCGCTGAAGAAGACCGCGGCACGCACACGGCGCGCAGGATCGTGTTCAGCCCGTCTGCCGAATACCGCGTGCCGGCATACCTGCTCGTGCCCAAGGGCAAAGGCCCCTTCCCGGCCGTGCTCGCCCTGCATGATCACGGCGCGCACTTCAGTATCGGCAAGGAGAAAGTGGTGCGGCCCTTCGGGATGGATGAAGCCGTCGCGAAGGATGCGCGCGAATGGGTAGACAAATATTACGGTGGACGCTTTATCGGCGATGCGCTCGCGGAGAAGGGCTATGTCGTGCTTGCCGTGGATGCGCTGTTCTGGGGCGAGCGCGGCCGCAAAGAGGGCGTCGAATATGAGGCGCAGCAGCAGCTTGCCGCCAACATCCTGCAACTGGGCATGAGCTGGCTCGGCGTCATCGCGTGGGACGACGTGCGTTCGGCCGAGTTCCTCGCCTGCCAGCCCGAAGTGGACCCGGCGCGCATCGGCGCCGTCGGCCTGAGCATGGGCGCGCACCGCACCTGGATGGTCAACGCACTGTCGGACCGCGTTGCGGCCGGCGCCGCCGTCTGCTGGATGGGCACGAGCGACGTGCTAATGGCGCCCGACAACAACCAGACCAAGGGCCAATCCGCTTTCTCCATGATCGCCCCCGGCCTGCGCCGCTACCAGGACTACCCCGACACCGCGGCCCTCGCCGCCCCCAAGCCCATGCTCTTCTTCAACGGCGACCAGGATCCGCTCTTCCCCGTCGAGGGCGTGGAGAAAGCGTGGGGAGTGATGCAGAACGTGTGGAAAGCCGCGGACGCCGAGGATCGGCTCGAAACCCGCATGTGGCCCGCCCCGCACGAATTCAACCGGGACATGCAGGACGCCGCCTTCGCCTGGCTGGACAGGCAGTTAAGACATTAAGGCCGCCCGGGCTCTCCCGAACGGCCTTTGTCTTGCTTTGCCTGAATCGTCCGCGCTATCTGCGCAGCGCGCGGTTCACCACCGCCTGAATGTCGCCGGCGTTGACTCTGCCATCGCCGTTGACGTCCGCGTCAATGGCCGCCTTGGCGGCGTCTTCGGTTTGCAGTACCCTGCCAGTCACCAGCTGGATGTCCACCGCGTCCACGCGGGCATCCTTGTTCACGTCCTCCTTGAACAGTTCGGCACCGTCGCCGACAAAGCGGAACCCGCTCGTGATGCGGCCGACACCGTCCACGGACTCCACCACGACGTCAACCAGTCCGGACGGATGCAGCGGCGTGGTGATCTGGATTTCACCGTCGCCCAGCACGCGCAGGTTCACGCCCTTCACGCCGCCGAACGTCACCGCTGTTGCACCGGACAGGCGCTGGCCGCGGATACTGATCTGGTCCCCTCCGACCGTGAGGCCGAAGGCCGGGGTAACGGAGGTGGGCACGGGGAATCCGACAATGGTAACCACCGGGGAAATCACCATTTCACCCGCGGTGTAGCTGGCCGTAACCGGCACCACGCCGAACCACCACCGGTCGCCCGCGCGCGGCACGTCGGCCGGCACCACGGTACGGTCGTTCAGTTCATAGATGACCTGGCCGTTGCGGAACCAGAAGACGGACGACGCCCCCTCGCCATAGTATTCGGGGTCCGCCGACGCGAGCGGATGGAAGTACTCATAAGAGGCGATCAGCGGCCGGTTGACCGGCACCGACCGGCTCTGCGTGGGATCCTCAAAGGGGGTCTCGGTGGAAATGGCCAGTTCCTGCGCCGTGGGCTTCTCAAAGGTCCGCCCGACGAAGATGCGTATGTCCTGGTAGGCGGTCTGGCCACCCTGCCGGGCAAGCACCCGCAGATTCCAGATCCCCTTGTCCTGCTGCGTGGTCTGCCAGTTGAGGCGGCCCGTTCCGTTCTGCAGATCGGCGAAGGGCGGGGTGCCCGCGTGATCCCATGCGGCAGTGAACACCGACGCACCCGAAAGCCCCTGCGGGCGGTTGGAGGTGACGTCAAACGTGATCAGGTCGCCCACTTCCGCCACCACCGGCGCCACCGGCTCGATGCTCAGCGCCTGCGGTGCGGCGGGCAGTGCCGACAGGTCGGGCATCGTGTAGGCCTGCTTCAAGTCGGGGAATTCGAGGGACGGCTCGCGCGGCGCGCCGAGACCGTCCGAGATGCCCACGTCCGCATTGGTCACGCCCAGGCCCTGGTAGGTGAAGCGGACCTTGCCGCTGTAGAAGAGCTCCGCCTGCACCGTGCTGCGGCCCACATTGTTTGACGGCAGGGAGTTGGGCCAGGACGGCATGTTCACGAAGGTGACCACAAACCGATCCGGCATGAAGCGCGCCCATGCCTCGCCGCCCATGGAGGGCGCAAAGTCGTTGAACAGGAAAGATATGCGCGGCACGACGAAATGGGCCGCCAGCGTCGGGAAGTTGAACAGGGCGGCGAGGTCCGGGTCCAGCGTCAGATCCTGGAACGAAATGTAGCCGTTCGCGGCGACGTACAATCCGGTGTAGCGTTTGCCGAAGAAGGGGAAAGTGTTCTCGCCCAGGAGAACATGGATGACGTTGTCATCGGTGAAGTTCAGGATAAGCGCCCCGCCCGCCGTGTCGTTGCGCGGCACGGGAAGCGAATAGACGTTCTTCTGGAATGTCCCCTCGTAGTTCCCGTAGGAGGCGCCCAGCGAGTCGCCGGAAATCGGGCCCATGGGCGCGCCGACCGGCGAGAACGTCACCTGCGAAAACGCGAGGTCAATGGGGCCGAGCGTCCCGAGATACGGGTCGTTTCCAAACGCCTGCGACAGCAGATTGGGCGCCTGCGCGCCTGCGGTAGCGCGCGCGAAGGACACCTGCGGGAATCCCGTGCTCAGGTCGGCCACCAACGTGTAGAAGTATTCCACGCCGGGACTCACGTTCATGTCGAGGTAATTCGTGGCGTTCAGTTCCAGGTTCAGCGGTGTGCCGTCGCTGGGCCGCATCGCGAATGAGCCGATGTTGCGGACCAGCACCAGCTGGCTGTAGGCGCCCGCAGGCGGATTGTCCCAGGTCAGGGCGATGCCCGGCTGGTCGTCCTTGTCCCGCACCGGCACCGCGCGCAGGTTGCGCAGGCCCAGCAGCGCCACCTCGGGCGGCTCGATCTCAACCGCCCGTCCGCCCGCGGCAATGTTCATGCGCTGGTCAAAGGTTAGGCCCAGATTGATGCTGGATCCGCCCAGCGCCACATAGAACTCAAAGAAGTCCGACGTGGGGGTCAGCAGCGGCATCGCATTGTAGTACAGGTCGCCGACCGTAGGAATGCCCAGGCCCTCCACGGTCTGCCCGTTGAAGGTGTCGCCGTCGGTGAGCAGATAGGTCAGCTTGTTGATGACGCCGCAGTTGAAATGCACGCCGCCGTTGTCATAAAGCGAGTACGGGTTGACCAGATAGGGGCTGTGCAGCCGGTCCGGATCGCCGAATATGGTCGGGTCCTTCATGTTCCGGTTGCCGAGTAACGGGTTGCCCGAGGAATCCACCAGGCCCGAAAGGCTTACCGGCATGTCCTCGCCCTGAATCCAGCGCACGGACGGGGAGTCGTTTCCCCTGCCGTTGGTCAGGTCAATGAACTCGCCGCCCCAGTCCGAATAGGCCTCGCTCAGCGCCCCGGAGAACCCCTGATAGACAAGGTTCACGTCCGTGTCGGTCACCGCGTGCGTCATTTCATGGCCCGTGATGTCGTCGGTGACGAGAAGGTCGCCGAACAGCATCACGGACAGGCTCGGAACCCAGGCCGCATTCAGGAACGGATAGTGCGCGTAAGCCTTCATCACCGCGCCCTTCGCGTCCCAGCTGTCACGCCCGAAACTGGTGTTGTACCAGTCATAGGTGTCGCCGAGGTAATCGTAGATCTTGTCCACTTCCTCGTCGCCCGTGGCCGCGTCGCCCTCCTTGCGGACAAGCTCCGCGCCCGTCAGATCTTCGTTCTGGGCAGCGTCATAAATGTTGCGCGATTTGGCGTCCGGGCGCAGCGGGTAGTGGAACGCAAACGCGCCCGAATGGGCGTTCACGAACACGGCCACCTCGGGCTGGCGCACATCCACCGGCCGCACCTCCACGCGCCAGACAAGCTGCGGCGCGCCGCTCTGGTGAAAGACCTCGGGGGCGAAGACCATCAGCACGGCGTCCGACGCAGTGAAGTCGCTCTCATTGCGCCCCTGCATGGCGGCCTCGAGGCGCACCGCGAGTGCGGGCGCCTGTCCCGAGGCAACCGTCGGGACCAGCGACAGGCTGCCCGAGTCAAACGGCGTGGTGTCCTTGGCAAGGCCGTTCATGATGTTGCGCACACTGGCGTCGTCGTTCACCTGGACGACAATCTCCGCGCCCAGCACGGAAAGGCCCGCGTAGGTCTGCGCGAAATGAACAAAGGCGTTGGCCTCGCGGCGGATGGTGCGCCCGCAGAAGTCCGTGCGGGCGCTGAGAATGCCGAACGCGCCGGAATAGTCGGCGATGAAATTGCGCGCGATGCCCTCGGGCCCGGCCGACTTGTCGGCGGGCTGCCGTGCCGCAAAGCGTCCGCTGGGCGGCGCGCCGAGGAAGCGAATGAACCCCGCATCGTCGGTCAGCAGCACCGGCGGCTCCGTGGCGGCGGGCGCCTCAAGCGTGCGAAAGACCTTGTTCAGATCCTCCGGCACCGCCTGCGGCTGCGCCATTGCCGGCATAACCGCCAGCACGGCCAGCGCAATACACGCCGCCGCCCACCATGCCTGTCTGTGTCCGCCGCCCGCCGGTACCTGCTGCGCGCGCATACCCGTTCTCCTTTGCCGGAACCGTTCCCGCAGTTCCAGAATATCGGAAATCTGCCAACCGTCTGACATCCTGCGCAAGCCGCGCAATCATGATTGGATTGCGGCCTGCGGCATGGGATATCTCTTGTCAATCACGTCCGCAGTGCCGGACCGCGGCTGCGCCGCCAGGCGCATTCGGCACGGCACCGCACATGCGTCCCGCACAAGACCGGTCATCCCCGCCGCCATCAAGCAGATAGAGACAACTATCCCGTCCGGTGCGCATGCTTATGCATCGTATCTGTTATAGACGACACCCCTTCATAATGTCAAGAGAAAACTTCAAACGGACTGTGACCAAACGAATAATATTGCGCATAATGCGCAGAAACGGAGCCGACTATCGGCCATAGCCCAGACTGCGCAACGCCTCCACATCCTCCTTGTCGAGCACCGCATGAACCGACGGTGCAGCGGCGCGGTGGCTGCGGGTCCAGGCGGCAAGGGCGTCTGAAAGCGGCGTCAACCGGCTGGTCGCATCGTCCACCAGGTCGTGCACCTCTCCGGGGTCGTCGGGAAGCCGATAGAGTTCCTTGTGGCGGTTACCGGAAAGAATGAGTTTCCAGCCCTCCGCCAGGACGCCCTGGTGGCTTGGTCCGGAGCCCGCCAGGACCTGTTTTAACCCCGGCACATTCGGCACGGCCCCACCGTAGGTTTCGACAAAGCGCTGGCGGGCGGTGCCGGGCGGTTCCTTTAGCAGGTCAAATCCGCTCATGGTGGGCGCAGGGGCTACGCCGGCCAGTCCCAACAGGGTGGGCGCGATGTCCATGCCCTGTGCCGGCGCACCGCAGCGCCCCGGAGCGATGCCGGGCGCGCGCAGTATCAGCGGCACCCAAAGATTGTCCTGATAGATGCGGCGACCGTGCCCGAGGTAGTTGTGCTCAAACAGGCTTTCACCGTGGTCGGCGGTGAACACGACGATGGTGTCCGGGGGAAGCGCTTCGAGCAGGCGCCCCAGTTCCCGGTCCATGAAGGCCACCTCGGACGCATAGCGGGCGCGCACCCAGTCACGCGGACTTAGCGCGTTCCGCGGCTTTCCCCAGGGATCCAGCCGGCGGTGCATCCGGTATGGGGCGTGCGGGTCAATGTAATGCACCCAGCCAAAGAAGGGCCTTGCTGCGGGCCGGTCGTGGAGCAGCCGCAGTGCAGCGTCGGTCACCTCATCGGCGGGACGCTCCGAATTGGTCAACCCCCAGCGCCGGTGGTGGAAGTCCTGGTCATACGTGTCAAACCCCCGGTCCAGCCCGCACAGCTTCGCTTTCAGGGTCCAGGTGCTTTGCACGCAGAAGGTGTGCCAGCCGGCGGCGCGCAGCAGTTCCGCCACCGTCGGAATGCCCGCGGCGACGGGAAGGCCGTTGCGGGTGGCGCCGGTCATCCGGGGCGGCAAAGAGGTCATCATGGCCGTGCAGGAGGGGCCGGTCAGGGGAACGTTGCACACGCAGTCGTCGAACACGAGCGCTCCGTCAGCCAGCCGGTCGAGCGCCGGGGTTGCGCCAAGACGCGACCCATAGCAGCCCAAATGGTCAGTCCGCAGCGTGTCCGCAGTGACGAGCAGGATGTTGGGCGGCGCCGCCGCGGCGCAGGCCGCGCCCGCGGCAAGCATCCATGCCAGCAGGCGCGCCATTTTACTGCGTCTTCAGTATCCGGATGGGCACGGCGGCCTGCAGCAGGTTGACAATACTATTCTTGTCGCGCACCGACACGGGCTTGCCGGCGGTGTCGAGGGCCGTGATTTCGAGGACATACTCTCCGGGCGGCGCCTGGAACGGCACGTCAACGGCCATACTCCACACGCCATCGTCAGCTTTCTCGTCGGGCGCCGCGCCCGCATCGTTGAGTTTGAACGTGATGCGCGGGTCCTCGACCACCACGCCCTCCACGCGGCGCACCACCTTGTTCCGATCCCGGAGATCAACGGTAATCACCGCGCTGTCACCAGGCTTGAGTTCGGACGGGGTAATGGCCGCCTTGCGAATCTCCGGCTGTCCGGAAAGCGTGTTACAGCCGGCCATGACAGCCAGGCACGCGGCCAGAGCCGCCCATGTCACCATGCGTTTCATCGTGTCTTGCTCCCTTCCGCCCGGCGCTGCCGCCGACGGGGGTTTTTCCCCGGAACCAACATCTGGAACCAAGGGTTTCAGCCTATCGCACCGGTCGGCGGCCAGTCAACCCGCCGTGTCGGTGAGCGTCATTCCGCTGCGGCGGGCGGCATCCTCCAGCCGTGCGGCGATATGACTCTTGGCAAGCACTTCACGCGCCAGGACGGGGTCCAGTGCCTGCACCCGCGCAAACGCCTCCAGCGCGTCGCGGTCCCGTCCCGGAGCCGCGAATGCGTAGAATAGTGACATGTTCAAATGGGACTGCGCCCGCGAGGGCTCCAAATCCACCGCCATGCGCAGTTCCTGCTCGGCCTCTTCCAGTCGGCCCGTCTGGCTCAGCGCGGTGCCCAGCGCCTCGTGAAAATTGGGCGCAGCCGGCCACACGCGCAGACATTTCCGGAACACCGGCACGGCCTCTTCGGCCCGGCCCGCCGCCAGCGCTTCATGCCCCTCCGTCCACCAGCGTTTGATCTGGTGCACGCGGAAACGCCGCCACGCCAGCATGACGACAACATAAACGCCGCCCACCAGCAAAACAAGGACAACGTCCCGGTTCATATGGCTGCCCCGTGCATGGGCCGCTATGCCCGCGCTCGGCGCGCGCCGAGCGCCAGCAGAGCCAGTGCGGCCACCGCCGCGAGCAGGTCGGCCGTTCCCCCGCCCGCGACCCTCCCGGCGCCGTGGCAGCCAAACACCACCGCGGTTTTGGGCGGCTTGGGGGTGCCGCTGCCGGTGATGGTCATGGTCTGCGGCCCCGTGTCGCCGCCGGTGAACGTGAGCACGGCGATGTAGTCGCCCGCGCCCGGTGGAATGAACTGAAGGCTGACGCCGACGGAACGGCCCGGATCGAGGGTGTAGTCCGGCGGCTCTGCGAGCAGAAACACGCCCGAGGGGTCATCCAGCGTCACGGCGCCGGCGAGCGGCTGGCTGCCGGTGTTGGTCAGGGTAAATTCCTGCGTCACCGCCTGGTTCGCCTGCACAATACCGAAACCGAAGCGTCCGGCGCTGCCGCCGGGCGTGATCTCCAGCCGTGCCGGCTGCGCTGTTTGAAACAGCCCCAACGCCCCGGCCCGCGCGACCCTGGCCTCCAGGCGCCCGCCCCGCTCCGGCGCGCTGAGCATCAGCAGGTCATTGCGGCTCCATCCGGCGTCTCCGGCAACCACGAACAGTCCCGAGGTTGCGTCACTGTCCACCATGGCGTCGCGGCCGTACAGCCCCGTGGTGTTTCCCGCACTTGGACGGAGTCCATCCCACCGCATCACCAACGGCTGAAGGCCGAGCCGGGCCGGGCCGGCCTCGTCAAAGGTTTTTCCGATGTCGGTGGAGACGATCAGGTGGGCTTCCCAGAAGCCCGCGCCAGGCACGGGGGTTCCGGGACGCTCGTCGGCGGAGGGGGCGTCTTCCGGCGCATACAGGCTGAATTCATCGCAGGCTGTGGCAAGGACAAGCATGGCGCGTTCGTTGGACAGCACCAGTCCGGCAGGCAGGGTGACCGTCCACAACTGGGTCAGGTTTGCCGGGTTGGGCATGTACACCACGGTGGAAACGGGGGAGGCCTTGACGGCGTGTACCTGCACGAGCCGCGCACAGGAGTCGGCTTGACAGAGGCCGTGCCACTCGTCGCCGGCCGTTGGAAGCGCCTTGAAGGGATCGTCCGGGTAGCCGTTGGCGTCGAGATCATCCGCAAAGCGCACCGCAAACGAAAGCGGCTGGGACTCTTCCACTTCCAGGGCCGTTTCCGCTTCGCCTTCCGCGGCCGTCTTGTTCTCAGTGACGATTTCCACCTCGGCCCGTGCGGCGGCCTTGTGCGAGGTGCCCATGGGCAGTTCCGCAACCGTCTGCCACAGGCCGTCCCGCAGCATGGCAGGGTGTTTTTGGCCGTCCAACATGAACGACACTTCGGGAACGGTGCCCGCGGGCGCATCCTCGGTCAGGGTCACGCGGGCCGCAAAAAACACGGACACCGTGCGCATGCTGCGCGGGGCCACCACGTTGCCCTGCGGCGAAAGCAGTGTGACCGTCTCTAGAACGGGCGGAGGAGGCTCCACTTCGCCCTCGCCCTCAACCTCCCCTTCGCCTTCACTCTCGCCCTCACCTTCGCCCTCACCCTCGCCTTCGACGGTCGCGGCGGCCTTGTCTGCCCCGAAGACCGGAGACCCGGACGACGGCGCCGCCGCGGCGAACGCCGGAGAGGCGTTGGCCAGAAGGGTAATCCCGCCAAGGATCAGCAGCGTCAAGGCCGCAAGGCCGGCCAGAATCATTCCAGTTTGCAGTATGCGGTCTCGGATTCGCATGATTCCGGTTCCTGTCCTGTTGTTGCAACTCCGTGCGGCGTGACCGATACCGGGTTGGCCGCACGGGTGCCATTGTACCCGGTGCGCCGTCCGGACGCCACCCGGCAGGGCAAAGAGGACACCGCCGGACACACCGACACACCGGATACTAATGCCCCGTCACCGCCCGAAGTTCCCCCTTTTTCCTGCTGAAACCCGTCCGGGCAACATGCTACAATGGCCGAAATCGCGAAAATGCGGCGAACGCCGGTGAAACATTCATGGGCCGATAACGGGTCCAACTGCCGTATTCCGCACCCGCCGGGAAGTTCTGGGCGGATTAACCCTGTTGGCACACAAGGAGTTATGCCGATGTTCTCCGAGGATTCATTCATTCGACGGCACAAAATTATTACCGGGCTGGCCTTGGTGCTCGTCCTGTGCGTGCTGTGGTTCCTGTCGCTGCGCCGCGGCCCCTTCCACAACTATTCCGTGGACATGATGATTCCCGCGGACGGCAAGGGCACGGAGGCGGCGGGGCCGCTCCAGGTGGGTGTCGCCGTGCGCGACATCACGGCCGACCTGGAGCAATATGACAGTTGGACCGACGGCAACAACAACGCCAAGTACGACAAGGTGGAGGACTGCATCAAGGGTTGGCAGAAGCCGCTGGTAAGCGCCATCAACAAGAAGTTTAAGATTTACGATGCGGAAAAGGCGGCCAAATCCGGTGACACCTTCGTGGACAAGAACGGCAACGGAAGATTCGACGGAGTCTGGATTGCGGGCTTCGGTTCAAACCGCCCGGCGAAGGGTGTGCATGATCCGCAGTGGACCCGTGCGATCGCGGTGCGAAACAACGGGGTGACGGTCGTGATGGTGTCGGTGGACGCCATCGGGCTGTTCGACAGCGACATTGTCGCGATTCGCAAGATGATCAACCCCGCGCTCAAGGTGGACCACCTGGTTGTCTCCTCGACCCACAACCACGAAGTGCCGGATACCATGGGCAATTGGTGCGGGCCCGTGCCCCAGTTCAACTGCGGGCCCTACGTCGAGAAAATCCAGCGGCTGACCAAGGAGGCGGTGGAGGAGGCCGTGGCCGCGCTGGAACCGTGCGACATGTACTGTGCGACCGCCGATGTGCCCAAGGAGGGCTATGTGGACGACTCGCGCAAGCCCATCGTTCAGGACATGCACCTGTACCTGTGGCGCTTCACCAAACCCAACACCGACCAGACCATCGCCACGTTCATCAACTGGGGCAACCACCCTGAATCACTCGGCGGAGACAACTCGCTGCTGACCTCCGACTTCTGCCACTACATCCGCGAGGGACTGGAGAAGGGCGTTCCCGAGCCGAACGGCGTGAAGGGGTTCGGCGGCACCTGCGTCTATTTCCAGGGCATGGTCGGCGGGCTCGCCACGCAGTTGCACACCACCGTCCCCAAACGGGACGGCACGGGCGGCATCGAGGACGAAACCTTCGAGAAGGCGGAGCACCTGGGCTACAACGTCGCCATTCTGGCCGCCAACGCGCTGCGCGGGCCGGAGGTGTGGAAGAACGAAAAGCCCTTCGTCGCCGTCGCCGCCAAGACCGTCAAGGCGAAAATGGACAACCCCATCTTTAAGTACGGCATCATGCTCGGCCTCATTCACCAGGGCTACTACTGGGGCGGCTATTCGCGGACCGAAACCGACGCCATCCGCATCGGCAACGTGCTCATCGCCACGGCCCCCGGCGAGATATATCCCGAGATCGCCGTCGGCGGCGTAGAGGCGCGGCCCGGCCGCGACTTCGACATTCAGCCCGTCGAAGTGCCGCCGCTGCTGGATGAGGCAAAGAAGTTCGCCAAACAGACGCCCATCTTCGGCCTGTGCAACGACGAGGTCGGCTACATCATCCCCAAGAGCCAGTGGGACCACGTCGCCCCCTGGACCTACGGCAACGACGACCAATACGGCGAGGAAAACTCCGGCGGACCCGAAGTCGCCCCGGCCGTCCACCACGGCATGCTCGAAATGATCCGCCGCGTCAACGACACCTTCACGACATCGCCCGCGGTCCCGCCGGCCCCCGTGGCCGTCGCCGCAGTGGCAGCACCGGCGACGCCGGCACAATAACCCACCGCCGAAGAGAACACGCCCCGGCGCGGCATCCGTTGCGCCGGGGCGTTTCCTCTTTTGACGGCGGTGGTCATGCCGCCGCGTTCCCAGGGAAACCATGCTCTCCCGGCCACGGCGTTTCAGTCACAGCGGCACGGAAGGACCTGCCGTAAAGTGCCGCGCAACAAAAACTTGAGCAATGCGGGGAATTATGCTATGATTTCGTGCTCAACTGTGCGCGCGCATAACTGTGCGCGCCGCCATTTTTTACGCAAAGGAGGTGAATTACATTGAGAACCTACGAAGCGCTGTACATCATCGCCCCGAATCTGGACGACGATGCCATCCAGGCGGTAGTCACGGGTGTGGAAAATCTGATCACATCCAACGGCGGGACTATCGTGCGCTCGGAAGCGTGGGGCCGGCGCAAGCTGGCCTACGAGATCAAGAAGCACAGTGAAGGCTTTTACGTGCTCCTGAGATTTACTGCCGGTCCTGAGTTCGTGAAGAAACTGGACAATTACTTCAAACTGGCTGAATCGGTCATCCGTTCCATGGTGCTCCACCTTGACGAACGCACGCTGCGGCTCGAAGACGAGCAGCAGCGCCGCCGTGAGGAGGAGGCGCGCATTGCGGCCACCCGTGTGCGCGGCGAGGGCGACGACGACGACGATGATGAGGACGATGAGGACGATTTCGGCGGCGGGCGCGGACGGCGCCGGCCCCGCAGGGATGACGATGACTGAACCAGAGGGGTGAACGGAATGGGCGACTTGCGGTTACCGGACCTCAACCAGGTCCTCATAGCCGGGCGTTTGACACGCGACCCGGAGCTCAAGTACACCAGCGGCGGACAGGCCTACTGCAAGGTGGGCGTGGCGAACTCGCGCTATTTCAAGGACAAGAACGGGCAGCGACAGGAGGCGACCACCTTCGTGGACGTGACCGTTTGGGGCCAGAGTGCGGAGTACGTCGGGCAGCGCATGCGCAAAGGCCGTGCGGTGCTGGTGGAAGGGCGCTTGCAGACCAGCGAGTGGGAAGACAAGCAGACCGGCCAGAAGCGGTCGAAGCTCGACATCACTGCGCAGCGTGTCAGTCCGCTCGAATGGGATGAGGACCGTTCCGGCGGCGGCGCTTCGGCACCGCGCCCCGCGCGCGCCGAGCAGGAGCCGACGCCCCCGCCGCCGATGGATGAGCCGGTGCCCGAAGACGACATTCCGTTCTGATCCCGGAAACACAAGGAACTCACAGGACCATGGCTAAAATATCCGCAAAAGCGAAGACGAAAATTCGCGACAAGAAGATGAAGCGGAAGAAGAAGAAGAAAGTGTCCCGTGCCAAGGTCTGCCGTCTGACGGTGGATCGGGTCATCTTCATTGACTACAAGGACATCAATCTTCTGAAGCACTACGTGACCGAGCGCGGGAAAATCATCCCGCGCCGCATTACCGGCGCAACCGCAAAGCACCAGCGCATGCTTACGGAGGCCATCAAACTGGCCCGCGAAGTCGCGCTGCTGCCGTTCTGCGCGGACTGATCCGCGCTGGCCGCGCGGAGGCCGCATTACGTGTTCTGGATCGGCCTTTTTCTGGCGGGCGTCCTTCTTTCGGTGATGGACGCCGCGCCCCTGGCGATGGCGGTTTTCCCCGTGCCGGTCGCGGTCCTTTGGGCCCGCGGCCGGCGCGGTGCCGCCGCAGTGGCGGCCCTGTGCGGCGCGTTTTCGGTCTTGGCGGGCCAACTGGTGATTGCACTGGCGGCCGCCGACCCGGGAACGGTTGCGATGCTCGGGGCCGGGGCGTTCATTCTTGCCGCGGCGACGCTCGCCGTGGCCGGACTGGGCGCGCCGCTGGGTGAAATGACACGCCGGGGCCATTCGTTCGGGCAGTGCGTGGCGGTGCTGGCGCTGGCCATGTTCGCCCTGGCGGCGCTGGAGACGGCGCTGTTCTGGGACGAGTCGCGCCAAGCGTGGACCGTAATGATAAACCAGCGCATCGCGCAGATGGAGCAGGGTGCCGGCGGGACGAGCCCCTACGGCGACCCGATGCGGTGGTTCGACACGCATTTGCCGTACTTGGTGTTCGGCGTGTACTTCGCGGGCATGCTGCTGGCTGCCACCCTGCAGGTGGCGGCGGCGTTCCGGTGGCTCCGGAACGGCGCGGACGCGGCGGACAGCCCGCCGCCGGTTGGAAAGTTTAAGCTGATGCGTCCGCCGGAGACGCTGGTGTGGCTGGCCATTGCGGCCGCGCTGCTGGGTCTGGCGGATTACCAGTGGCCCAGCGACACGCTGCGCTTCCTGTCCTGGAACACGGGCGCGGCGCTGGCGGCGGTGTACTGGCTGAACGGGGTCGGCATTGCGCTGTGCGCGATGGAGGCCTTCGGCATGCGCGCCGGGACCGCCTGGGGCGTGCTGGGGCTGATGCTGCTGTTCGGCCTGCACAACGGGCTGGCCGTGATCGGCCTGTTCGACACCTGGTTTGACCAGCGCCTGGGCGCGCAGCGGCTTGCCGCGGCCTGGCGCGACCGGAACAAGGACGACGGCCCGCAGGGTCCGGAGGAATGAACGCCTCCGGGCGGGCGCGAAAATTGAACGCTGTCTGGAAAGTTTTGTGACCAACGCGACGCCGGTTTCGGCCGGACCTGTTCGCACGAAAAATAGGGAGTCATGACCCATGGATGTCATCCTTTGCGACGACGTCGAAAATCTCGGCACGATTGGCAGCCGCGTGAGCGTGGCCGGCGGCTACGCGCGCAACTTCCTGATCCCGCGCAGGCTCGCGGTTCCGGTGGAAACGGCGTCGGCCAGGCAGATCGAGCATGAAATGAAGATCATCCGCAGGCGCGAGGAGCGCAAGCGCGAGGAGCTGAAGGCGGTCGCCGCGAAGATGAGCGGCATCACCGTCGAGTTCCAGATGCGCGCGGGCGAGGGCGACAAGCTGTTCGGCTCGGTCACCACGCAGATGATCGCCGAGAAGCTCGCCGAGGCCGGCTACACCGTGAGCCGCAAGGCCATCCACCTCGAAGAGCAGATCAAATCGCTCGGCATCTTCGCGGTGCCGGTCCGCTTCGCCTCGGGCATCGAAGCCGAGATCAAAGTCTGGGTGACCGGGCTTGAGGCCGAGGTGACCACCGTCATCGATCCCGAAATGGACTTCGTGGACGAGGACGACGACGATGACCGGAACCCGAGGACGATGGCCCAAGCGTAAGCGAGGCGCCCATGGCCGCCCCCACCCGCAAGAAAGGTTTCGACGGCGCGGTTTCGGCCGCGCCGGCGCGGCTTTTTGACCGCGAGCCGCCCCACAATGTCGAGGCGGAGCGGTCCGTGTTGGGTGCCCTGCTGATCAATCCGCAGGCGGTGGGCCCGGCTGTTGAGATTCTGGGCGAGAACAGCCCCGACACCTTCTACATCCCCGCGCACCAGAGCATTTACGACGCCGCCGTGTCGCTGTTTCGCCGCAACACACCGGCTGACCTGGTCACGGTCACGCAGGAACTCTCCCAGCGCGGCCAGTTGGAGGCGGTCGGCGGCGTGACCGCCGTGGCCGACCTCACTGGCGCGGCGCCCACCTCGGCCAACATTGAGCACTACGCCCGGATCGTCCTTGAGGCGGCGCTGACGCGGCGGCTGATCGCCGCCTGTGCCGTGGTCACCGCGCAGGCCTACGACGGCGGCATGGACGTGGACGAGCTGCTGGAGGGCGCCGAGCAGCAGGTCTTCCAGCTCAACGAGCGCCGGCACACCAACCCCATCTACTCCGCGGCGGACCTCGTCAACGAGAGCATGGAGCAGCTTGAGCGGCGGATCCGGAACAAGGATTCGATCACGGGGCTGCCCACCGGATTTCACGAACTTGACAAGCTGCTTTCCGGCCTTCAGCCGTCGGACATGATTGTGCTGGCCGCGCGCCCCTCGGTCGGCAAGACCGCCTTCTCGCTCAACATCGCCGCCCATGTCGCCATCCAGGAGAAGAAGGGCGTGCTCCTGTTCACGCTCGAAATGTCCAAGGAACAGTTCATGTACCGGCTGCTGTGCCTGGTCGGACAGGTGGACATGAACCGCATTCGCGACGGTTATCTCGCCGAGGCGGAAATTCCCAAGGCGCAGCGCGCCGCAGGGCAGCTCATGCATGCGAGCATCTACATGGACGAGTCGGTGGGGCTGACCCCGCTCGAGCTGCGGTCCCGCGCGCGGCGCCACGCCGCCCAGCACCCCGGTCTGGGGTTGATTATCATTGACTACATGCAGCTCATGCACACCGGCGGCCGGTCGGAAAACCGGCAAACCGAAATCTCCGAAATTTCGCGCGCCATCAAGGGGCTGGCCCGCGAACTGCACGTGCCCGTGATGGCCCTGTCGCAGCTCAGCCGCGAGGCCGAGAAGAACGACCAGGGGCTGCCCCAGCTCTCGCACCTGCGCGAGTCCGGGTCCATCGAGCAGGACGCCGACGTGGTGCTCATGCTTTCGCGTCCGCCCGCGGCCGAGCGCGAGGCGAAAAAGGACGTGATTGTGGTAAACATCTCGAAACAGCGCAACGGCCCCACCGGCCAGGTGGAGTTGCTGTTCCGGAAGAACATGCAGCGCTTCCTTTCACTGGACGATCGCGGCGCACCCGGCGGGCCTCCGCCCGGAGTCGGCATGGGCTCCAGCGACCTCGAGGGTGGCGGATACTACGAGGACGACGTCCCCCTCGACTGACGCGGAACAGTTTGCGCCGCCGATGGTATAATGGTTCCCTTACTGAGGAGTTCATTCATGTTCACAGGTTCTTATGTCGCCCTGGTCACCCCGTTTACGCCCTCGATGGAAATAGACTTTGAGGCCTACGGCCGGCTGGTGGATTTCCAGCTGGAAAACGGCACCGACGGGCTCGTGCCCTGCGGCTGCACCGGCGAGGCGGCCACGCTGTCGCACGAGGAGCAGAAGCAGTGCATCCGCTTCGTCGTCGAGCGCGTGGCCGGGCGCGTGCCCGTGCTCGCCGGCACCGGATCCAACAACACGCTGGAGGCCGTCGGGCTCACCCGCTTCGCCAAGGAGGCGGGGGCGGACGGCGCCCTGCTGATCACGCCCTACTACAACAAGCCCACCGCGGCGGGCCAGATCGCCCACTTCGGGACCGTGGCCCGGGCCGTGGACATGCCCATCATGCTCTACAACGTGCCCGGCCGCACCGGCACGAAGATCGAGCCGGCCACGGTTGCCGCGCTCAGCAAGGTCCCCAACATTACGTCAATCAAGGAGGCCTGCGGCAGCGTGGACCAGGTGAGCCAGATCCTGGGCCTGTGCGACATCACCGTGCTTTCCGGCGACGACAGCCTCACGCTGCCCATGATGGCCGTGGGCGCAAAGGGGGTAGTGTCCGTGGCGGCCAACGTGGCCCCTGCCGACACCGCCGCGCTGTGCCGCCTGGCTGCCGCGGGCGACTACGAGGGCGCGCGCAAGATTCACTACAAGCTGCTGCCGCTGTTCAAGGGCCTGTTCATCGAGACCAACCCGATGCCGGTCAAGGCGGCGCTCGCAAGCATGGGCCTCATCCAGAACGTGCTGCGGCTCCCGCTCGTGCCCCTGACCGAATCCAGGCAGCCCGAAATAGACGCCATCCTCAAGGACCTGGCGCTGATCTGAAACGGCTGTGCCTGACCGCACAGACGGATCTTCCCCCGCTTTCTCCTGTCGACCGCTGCCGGGCTTCAGACAATTTCGCGGCATTGCACGGCGCTTCGGACACGCAGACGCGCATCCGATGATGCTACAATGGGCGGATTGAGAAGGAACCCCCGCATTCATGGCCGAGAAGACCGGAGAAAAACTGATCGTCACCAACCGCCGCGCCCTGCACGACTACCACGTGCTGGACCGCGTGGAGGCGGGCATATCGCTCCAGGGCACCGAGGTGAAATCGCTGCGGATGAAGGGCGGCATGCAGCTCAAAGACTCCTATGTGGACTTTGAGAAGGGCGAGGCGTTCCTGGTGGACGCGCACATCAACCCCTACGAGATGGGCAACATCTACAACCACGCCCCCGAAAGGCCGCGGCGCCTGCTGATGCACAAGCGCGAAATCGTGAAGATGGCCGCGCGCGTCGCCGAGAAGGGGCTTACGGTCATCCCGCTCAGCGTGTACTTCAAGAAGGGCCGCGTCAAGGTGGAACTCGGCATGTGCCAGGGCAAGCACACCTTCGACAAGCGCGCCAGCATCAAGGACCGCGAAAGCCGCCGCGACATGGACCGCGCCGTCAAGGACGTGCGCAGGGGATAGGAGTTCCGCAATGCTACGCGCCGTTCCGGGCGCGCGGCCGCTGCTCACCGAAATGGGCATCACCGTGCAGCCCTACGACATTGACCTCGCCGCCCACGTGAACAACGTGGTCTATGTGCGCTGGATGGAGGACCTGCGCCTGGAACTGCTGCGCAGGCACTGCCCCATGCAGGCGCTGGTGGAAGGCGGCATGGCCGCCGTCGTCGCCGAAACGCATATCCGCTACAGGAAGCCCGTGCAACCCTTTGACGCGCCTCTCGGCCGCGTCTGGTGCCCCGAACTCGGCAAGGTAACCGCCCAGTTCCACGCCGAGATCGCCGTGAACGGAGACATCTGCACCCAAATCACGCAGCGCGTGATGTTCGTGGACATGAACACCATGAAGGCCCTGCGCACGCCGCAGGAACTGCGCGACAACTTTGTGCTGATGAACGCAACCACCGAAGAGGAGTCCAAACCATGTATCTCATAGAGGGAATCCTGTACGTGCTCGAGCGCATCTGGATACTGTTCAGCAATGCGTTCACGTTCTTCTTCGGCTGGCTGTTCTGAGCGCGTGAACCGTCGCCGTAGGTTGCGTTCCGTTCCGCTTCGCTCCTCTTCACGCACCCTACAACTCAGGTAATCTCTTCCGCCAATAGAAATAGAACGGCAGCCCCGCGAGAATGAGCGCGAGACCCAGGCCCGCATCGCGTGGCCGCTCGACGATCGTCACGACCACCAATATGAGGCAGAAGATGATGAAGAATGCGGGCAGCACCGGATATCCCGTTACCCGGTAGGGCCGCGGGGCGTCCTTCATCGTTCGGCGCAGCACAAACACGCCGAACGCGCTGGCGGCGTAGAACAGGAACCCCGCAAAGATCACCATGTCGGTCAACTGGTCAAAGCTTCCGCTCATGAGCAGCACGGAGGTCCAGACGGCCTGGATGATGAGCGAGGTCGAGGGGGTGTGGTGTTTGGGGTGGCAGGTTGCCGCGGCCTTGAAGAAAAGTCCGTCGCGGGCCATGGCGTAGTACATTCGCGACGGCTGCATGAGCGAGCAGTTGGTCGCGCCGAAGGTGGAA
The DNA here is from genome assembly GCA_937923585.1 of uncultured bacterium. Lineage (GTDB taxonomy): Bacteria > Hydrogenedentota > Hydrogenedentia > Hydrogenedentales > CAITNO01 > CAITNO01. The sequence goes on along the minus strand of CALDSM010000016.1, from coordinate 12,956 downwards.
AGCAGAATCAGCACCGCCACGAAACCCGCCGCCTGGCCGCCGTAGGCCTTGCGCATCACCTCCACGCCGACAATGCTGTTGCCGCTCTTGACGAGCCCGCGCATCTCGTCCACGGACATCACGTGCAGGAAGGCGACGTTCACCAGCAGGTACACGGCCATGGCCCCGGCCACGCCGATGCCAAGGGCCAGCGGAATGTTGCGGTGCGGTCTGCGTATTTCCGCGCCGAGGAAGGCAAGGTTTATCCAGCCGTCGAAGGCCCAGAACGCGCCGAGCATGGCGGCAAACATGGCGCCGAAAAGCCCGAGGCTGGTGGCGTACTGCGCGCCCGGACTCGCCAGCACGGGAGTCAGGTTCCCGAACGAGCCCCCACTCCACAGCAGCCCCAGGATCGCCACCACGACGATGCCCAGGATCTTCAGCGCCGACGACAGGCTGGCGATCAGCCCGCCGAAAATGACGCCCGCGTAGTTCGCCATCGTGATGAGCCAGATCGTCAGAATGGTGAACAGTTTCACACCGAGATTGTCGAAGGGATAGAAGATGCCGAGGACGGACACGGCCTCCCACGACGGGTCGAGCCGTGGAAACGCAAACAGCGAATTGGCCGACTGGCCGAACACATACGCGATGGAGCCGATGGACGCGGACTGGATCACGACAAAGCCGGTCCAGCCGTACAGAAACGCAAAGGCCCGGCCGTACATCCGCTTGAAGTAGGAGTACTGCCCCCCGGAATCGGCAATCATGCCCGCCACCTCCGCGTTGGACAGCGCGCCCATCAGCGACACCACCCCCGCGATGAGCCAGCAGGCCAGCAGCAGTCCCGGCGACTGCACCGCGTCGGCCATGGGCGCGGCCTTCTTGAACACGCCCGAGCCGATCAGGTTGCCCATGATGATCATGGTGGCCGTGAACAGCCCCAGCCGCGGCAGCAGCCCGCCGCCTCTCCCTTCATCGTTCTTCATTGTCAATTGTCCATTGTCAATTGTCAATTCTTCCCCGTTTCCGCCAGAAGAAGTAGAACGGCAGGCCCGCAAGAATGAGCGCAAGCCCGATGCCCGCGTCGCGCGGGCGCTCGAAAATGGTAACCACCACGAGCACGAAGCAGAAGACGACAAAGATCAGCGGCAGAACGGGGTATCCCGTGACGCGGTAGGGGCGGGGGGCGTCTCTCATGGTGCGGCGCAGCACAAACACACCGAACGCGCCGGCCCCATAGAACAGAAATCCGGCGAAGATGACCATGTCGGTCAACTGGTCGAAGGTGCCGCTCATGACGAGCACCGAGGTCCACGCGGCCTGCATGAGCAGCGAGGTGGACGGCGTGTGGTGTTTGGGATGGCACTTCGCCGCGGCGCGGAAGAAGAGGCCGTCGCGCGCCATCGAGAAGTACATGCGCGACGGCGGCAGCAGCTGGCAGTTGGTCGCGCCGAACGTGGAGAGCAGGATCAGCACGGCAACGAAGTTGGCCGCGGGGTTGCCGTAGGCCTTGCGCATCACCTCCACGCCGACGATGGTGTTCTCGCCGGCCGCAAGCTGCCGCATTTCGCTGACGGGCATGACATGGAGGAACGCGATGTTCACGACCATGTACACGCCTATGACCCCGGCCACCCCGACACCCAGCGCGAGCGGTATGTTGCGGTGCGGCTTGCGGATTTCCGCGCCAAGAAAGGAGATGTTGATCCAGCCGTCGTAAGCCCAGAACGCGCCGAGCATGCCGGCAAACATCGCCCCGAACAGCCCCATCGAAGTTGCATAGTGCGCCTCGGGACTGGCCAGAACCGGCGTCAGGTTCGCATAGGAACCGCCGCTCCACATCAAACCCAGGACCGCGACCACCGCAATGCCCAGGATCTTCAGAAACGTGGAAATGCTGGCGATCCAGCCGCCAAAGATGACGCCCAGGTAGTTCGCCAGCGTGATGAACGCAAGCGTCGCGATGGTGAACAGTTTCACACCAAGGTTGGCGAACGGGAAGAAGATGCCGAGGACGGATACCGCCTCCCACTCCGGGCTGAGTCTCGGAAAGGCAAACAGCGAATTGGCCGACTGGCCGAACACGTAGGCAATGGAGCCGATCGACGCGGACTGGATGACGATGAATCCGGTCCAGCCGTAGAGGTAGGCGAAGGCCCGCCCGTACATCTTCTTGAAATAGGCGTACTGACCGCCCGGATCGGCGATGATGCCCGCGACCTCGGCGTTCGAGAGCGCGCCCAGCAGCGAGACGATTCCGGCGATAAGCCAGCAGGCAAGCATCAATCCCGCCGATTGCACCTCGTCGGACATGGGCGCGGCCTTCTTGAACACGCCCGAGCCGATCATGTTGCCCATCACAATCATGATCGCCATGAACAGGCCGATGCGCCGCAGCAGCCCGCTCGAGTGAACCTCCGCGACGGGGTCGGCTTCGGGTGATGTGGGAATTTTCGCCATGTTATTTCGTCCGGTGGGGTTGGATTACGAAGCGTGTTGACCGAATACCGCCGGAGATATTACGTCATCACCGATGCGGGTTGCCAGCGACGGGTGGACACCATACTGCATGTGCCAGCGTGGAGTTTTCACGCATTCGTGTCGCATGACGTCTGCGGGCCTGGTCATGAACCCGGTGTTTTATAACCCGAAGGGTTTACGGAGCACAGCCCGGGGTTGGCCGCAGTCACGCGCAGCGTGACGGAGGCCTACCCCGGGTAGCCGACGCACCCCAAATCACCAATCTTTATACTCTGAAAGAGTTTGTCTTCCCCATCCCGAAGGGATGCTTCTCACCGCTTCGAACACAACGCCTTCAGCGCAGAAAACAATAGGAGCCTTCCTTACCCGGGGTAGGCGTCCGGCTCCGCTGCGCTCCGCCTCCCGCCAACCCCGGGCTTTGCTCCACAATCCCATTGGGATATACGAAAAAAACGCTGCACAGACTCGGATTGACAGTCGTGGATGTTAGAACATATTCTTGCGTCAGGCAATTCGCATGGGCCAGATGGGAGAGATGTCTATGAAGAAGCCGTTGATCTTTGCCATACGTGGGGCGTTGGGGTTCAGCCTGACAACGTTTCTCTTGTTTCGCGGCAACTCCTGGCTCTACAGGCACGATGAGTTAGACTGGGAAAGCACAAGCATGATATTTGCGTATATTTTCCTGGCGGGGCTCCTGGGCGGCACTCTGCTTTTCTTCGGTGGTGCTCATTGGAAACGGGCGACCGTGGCTTCCGGTACAGGCTTGTTCATCGCCTTCTTTACGTTTTCTGTTATTCAGTGCATCCCATTGGGTGCAGGTACGGGAATAATCCACAAGGCAATATGGATCGTCGTTTTGGGTGTGGAATGGGGTATCGGCCACGCGCTGTTCGGTGGCATCTGTGGATATTCCAAACATCCTGCATTGGCAAAACCCGGAGTCATTGCCTTTGGTCTTCCGGCACTTTTGTTCGGAGTATTGGCAGCGATAACCGCAGGCAAAGTGCACTACGACATTTGGTATTACTATGGACATCTTGTGCACATGCCCAATGGGGGGACATTTTACGAGAGGATATTTGAAGATCAACTGCCCCGTGTGACGGCTTTCTGTCTTTGTCTCGGCCTTCCCCTTGGCGGCGCGCTTTTCGGCCGTGCCGTGGGAAGGTTTGAAGCATCCGTCAATCCTGCACGCCCTCAGCGAGATTGAGCACCTCGTAGAGCAGGGTCGCGAAAACTGGGCTGACCGGCATGAAACACGGGCCGGAGCCCTCTTCAGGGTTCCGGCCCGGGATAACGCCGTATGCTTCGGTCGGGACTTTAACGGTCTACTTCACCGCGCCGCGGTGCTTGGGCGCCCTGAGGAGGAACGTGCAGGCCGCCGCGACAATCAACAGGATGATGGAGCCGTAGTAGGCTATCGCGAAGGTCTTGTAGGCGTCGTAGGCCATGCCGGCGGCATAGGCGAGCACGAACCCGCCGCAGCCCCAAGCGGTGAAGACGAGGCCGTAGTTGACGCCGAAGTTCTTCAGGCCGTAGAAGTCCTTGGTGACGCTTGGGAAGATGGCCAGATTGGCGCCGTAGTTGGCGCCAATCAGGGCGGACAGCACGCAGAGCACCGCCGTGCTGGCAAGGGCCGTTCCGGCGGTCGCGCGCGACAGCAGGAAGATCATTGCGGCCTGGAGAAGAAACACGATGAGGAGCGTCTGTTTCCGGCCAATTCTGTCGGACAACGAACCGGCGACAATGCGCCCGCCGCCGTTTCCAATGGCGAGTGTGGCCACGAGCAGGAAGCCGAGGTCAAGGCTGGCCTGTGTTTTGGCAATCGCGACCAGTTTGCCGATGACCATGAGCCCGGCGCCGGCGCCGCAGGCGTACATGAACCACAGCAGGTAGAACTGCGGTGTGCGCAGCACCTCGCCCGGCGTGTAATCATCCGCGGGCGCCGCGGCGGCGGAACCGGCCGCGGAACCGGCGTTGGGGTTGTATCCCAGGGGCGGCGCCTTCAACAACTGCGAGAGCAGGGTCACCACAATCAGGAAGGCGACGCCCAGGACCAGCATGGTCTTGCTCACGCCCAGGTTCTCGGGCTTGGTGAGGTATTGGGTCAGCGGGGCGATGTACACCGAGGCCAGGCCGAATCCGCTCACCACAAGGCCTGCGATCAGGCCGACCTTCTCCTTGGGAAACCACTTGACGGCGGGCGGCGTGGCCGAGGCGTAGCCGAAGCCGATGCCCGTGCCTGCCAGCACGCCGAAGCCGAGGATGAATATCATCAGGCCGGTCGAGGTGCTCGCGAGAATCATGCCGATGCCCACCAGCACGCCGCCGATGCTGGCCACGACACGCGGGCCGATCTTGTCCTGAAGCCGGCCGGCGGGAACCATCATCAGCGAGAACACCAGGCATGCCACCGCGTAGGGAAGCGATTTCTGCGCCTCCGTCCACCCCCAGTCGGCGGGGATGGCCTTGCTGATCACGCTCCAGGAGTACAGAATGCCGAGGGCCAGATTGATGCCGATGGCGGCACAGGTCACGGTCCAACCGTGGTTCTTCACTGTCGCGGGACTGTTCATTTCATAATCTCCTGCTGGGAAAATGTAGGACAGGCGCCTTCGCCTGTCGGTCCTTGCCATTCATATACAGGCTGACAGCCGGGGCGGCTGTCCCACATGCCCTGGTCCATGGCTTTCAAGAGAAGGCCGTGCGCACCTTCGGCAACTGCTCTGGTACGCACGGCCATGCATGTTCTCGGGGCCTTTGCCTACTTCTTCACGAGCCGGTCGTGCTCGGCCACCAGCGACTCAACCACGTGCGGGTCCGCCAGCGTGGTCGTGTCGCCGATCTCGCCCGTGGCGTTCTCGGCGATCTTGCGCAAGATGCGGCGCATGATCTTGCCTGAACGGGTCTTCGGCAGCGCCGGTGCGAACTGGATCACGTCCGGCGCGGCGATCGGGCCGATTTCCTTGCGCACGTGCATGACCAGTTCCTTGCGCAGGTCCTCGCTCTCCTCGATGCCATGGACCAGCGTCACATACGCATACAGCGCCTGGCCCTTGATCTCGTGCGGCATCGGGGCCACGGCAGCCTCGGCCACCTTCGCGTGGCTCACCAGCGCGCTCTCCACCTCGGCCGTGCCGATGCGGTGGCCGGACACGTTCACCACGTCGTCAATGCGGCCCATGAGCCAGAAATCGCCGTCCTCGTCAATGCGGCAGCCGTCGCCCGTGAAGTACATGTCCTTGTACATCGTGAAGTACGTGTCCACGAAGCGGGCGTGGTCCCCCCACATGGTGCGCATCATGCCCGGCCAGGGCTTGCGGATGCACAGCTTGCCGCCCTCGTTGGCGCCCACCTGGCTGCTGTCGTCGCGCAGAATAACCGGGTCCACGCCGAAGAACGGGCGGCTCGCGCTGCCCGGCTTGGTCGTCATCGCGCCCGGCAGCGGCGTGATCATGAAGCCGCCGGTCTCCGTCTGCCACCACGTGTCCATGATCGGGCACTTCCCCTTGCCGACCACGTTGAAGTACCACATCCACGCTTCGGGATTGATCGGCTCGCCGACCGAACCCAGCACGCGCAGCGAGCTGAGGTCGTACTTGTTGACCCAGTCGTCGCCCTTCTGGATCAGCGAGCGGATGGCCGTCGGGGCCGTGTAGAACTGGGTGCATTTGAACTTCTCGATCACCTGCCAGAAGCGGCCGGCGTCCGGATAGGTGGGCACGCCCTCAAACATGAGCGAGGTGGCCCCGTTCGTTAGCGGGCCGTATACGATGTATGAGTGGCCCGTCACCCAGCCGATGTCCGCCGTACACCAGTAGATGTCGCCTTCCTGGATGTCGAACACCATCTTGTGGGTCAGCGCGCAGTGCAGCAGGTAGCCGCCCGTCGTGTGCACCACGCCCTTGGGCTTGCCGGTCGAGCCGGAGGTGTACAGGATGAACAGGGGGTCTTCGGCGTTCATGGACTCGGCCGGGCAGTCCGCGGAGGCCGTCGCCATGAGCTCGTCGTAGTACAGGTCGCGGCCCGCGACCATGTTGCACGGATCGGCCGTGCGCTTGACCACCACCACCTTCTCCACGCAGGAGCACGCCGGCTTGGTCATGGCGTCGTCCGCGATGGCCTTCAGGCTGATGTGCTTGCCCGAGCGCAGCGACACGTTCGACGTGATGATCAGTTTGCAGGTGGCGTCCTCGACGCGGGACGCGATGGCGTCGGCGCTGAACCCGCCGAACACGATCGAATGGATGGCGCCGATGCGCGTGCAGGCAAGCATCACGATCGGAAGCTCGATGATCATGGGCAGGTAGATGCAGATCCGGTCGCCGCGCTTCACGCCAAGGCTCTTCAGCACGTTCGCGAACTTGCACACTTCGGCGTGCATTTCTTTGTACGTAATCTTGACCACATCCTCGTCGGGCTCGCCCTGCCAGATGAGCGCAACCTGGTCGCCGCGGGTCGCCAGGTGGCGGTCCAGGCAGTTCACCGACACGTTCAGCTCGCCGTCCTTGAACCAGGTGTGGCTGATGGAGCGGGCGTCCGTGTTCCAGTTGTATTCCAGCGACTTGGTCGGGAATTTCGTCCAGTCCAGCACCTTGGCCTGCTCCAGCCAGAACGCATCCGGCTCCTCAATGGACTGCTTCCACATGGCCTCGTACTGGGCCATCGAATTGACCGCCGCGTGCGCCGTGATTTCCGCGGGCGGCGGGAAACTCCGGGTCTCCGTCATCAATGAATTGAATTTCTGCTTGTCATCGGTCCCCATGATCTCATGTACCTTTCTGGTTGGTCGGGCCCAGCCTTGCAGTTTGTCCCACTGCGGCAAACGCGCCGCCGGGCGACTCAGACACACATGCGTTCCGGCTTGGATCGCGAAATAATTCTCGAAAAACCCTAATCCGGTCCGGTTCCACCGTCACAACTGCATCGCGTTCTCACCGCGATGGAGTTGCTCTCGACCCGGTATGGAGCCGAAATAATACTTACCGTTCGTTAGGACAGGGGGAGTATAGACCAATCTTTTCGCATTTTTCAACATCTGTACCCCCCTTTTCTCCCCAGACCGGGAAAAGCCCGGCTGATACCTCGGCCAAGAGTTGCGGGATATTCCGTGTACGCCCTGTCTGCACGGTCTTCCCTACCTGCCCACCCACGGGGCAGCCTTTTGCATAATGAGCAGCAGGAGGGCACTGCCAGCAGCCGACCGGGCATGCGGGACAGCCACCCCCGGCATGCGGGACAGCCACCCCCGGCATGTGAGACTGCCGCCCCCGGCTGTCGAGCCTGTACACCCGCCCAAGGACCGACAGGCGACAGCGCCTGTCCACATGCCTGATGGGCACGGGAAGCACGTTCTGTGCCGGGAATGTTCACTCATGATAAACTGAGAGGCAGATTTTCGATGCAAACGACCGCCGACCCCAGAGGAACGCCGCAACGCATGCGCACGCTCTATACGAATCTGTTGAAACGGCTCAAACGCACATCGCCCGGGGCAAACCTGGACGTGGTGCGTTTGGCGGCGCGCGTGGCGGAGCGGGCGCACCACGGCCAGTTGCGGGCCTCGGGCGAGCCCTATATCACGCACAGCCTTAACGTGGCGCTGATTCTGGCCAACCTGGGGCTGGACCCGGTGACCTGTGCGGCGGGCATTCTGCATGACGTGATCGAGGACACCGCCGTCACCGTGGACGAGCTGCGCGCCCAGTTTGGCGACGACATCGCCCGGGTGGTGGACGGGGTCACGAAGATCAACAAGCTCAGCTTCCACGACGACCGCACGACCATCGAGAGCAAGCAGGCCCAGAACATCAGCAAGATGCTCGTGGCCACGGCCCAGGACCTCCGGGTCATCATGATCAAGCTGGCCGACCGCCTGCACAACATGCGCACCCTGGAATACCTCGTGCCCGCGCAGCGCGAACGCATTTCCCGCGAAACGCTGGACATTTATGCGCCGATGGCGCACCGGCTCGGCATTTCAAGCTGGAAATGGGAGCTGGAGGACCACGCATTCCACCACCTGGAGCCGGAAAAGTACAAAGAGGTGGCCCGAATGGTGGCGATGAAGCGCCGCGAGCGGGAGGCCTACCTCACCGAAACGGTGGCGCAGATAGAGCGAGGCCTTAAGGAGGGGGAAATCCGCGCGCAGGTCATCGGCCGGCCCAAGCACCTGTACAGCATCTACGAGAAGATGCAGAGCCAGGGCAAGGACTTCGGCCAGGTGCTCGACGTGCTCGGCATCCGCATCATCACCCATTCCGACTCGGAGTGTTACAACGCCCTGGGCGTCGTGCACAGCCTGTGGACCCCGATTCCGGGCCGGCTCAAAGACTACATCGCCATGCCCAAGCTGAACATGTACCAGGCCATCCACACCACCGTCATGCGCGAGAACGGACGCCCCATGGAGGTGCAGATCCGCTCGGAGAAGATGGATTTGGTGGCCCGCGAGGGCATCGCCGCCCACTGGCGCTACAAGGAGGGGGGAAGGGACAGCGGCAAGGAGGGCGGCAAGCCCGCCGACGACCGGCTTGACAGCCAGCTCGCCTGGCTGCGCAAAATGTACGACTGGCTCAAGGACGCGGGCGGCCAGGACGGCATGATGGACACGATGCGGCGCGAGTTCAAGCTCTCGTTCATCTATGTCTTCACGCCCAAGGGCGAGGTGAAGGAGCTGCCGCAGGGCGCCACCCCGCTGGACTTCGCCTACCTGGTCCACTCCCACGTCGGCCAGCACTGCCTCGGCGCGCGCGTCAACGGGCGCATGGTCACGCTGCGCTACAACCTGCAAACCGGAGACGTGGTGGAGATCCTCACGTCGAAGAACCAGGAGCCGCACCGCGACTGGCTGGACGTGGTGGTCACCGGCCGCGCCCGCACCCGCATCCGCCAGCGGCTCCGCGAAATCGGCGCGCTCGCCCCCATTGAGGAGCCCAAGCCGCAGCCCGAGGTCAAACCGCGCGCCCACGTCCCCGGCCGGTTCCCCGCCAGGCAGACGGACGTGCGCGAGGTGGACGAGGCCACGCGCCAGAAACTGATCCGCATCGGCGGGATCAAGGGCATGGCCGTGCAGTTTGCCAAGTGCTGCAACCCCATGCCGGGCCACCGCATCGTCGGCTACGTCACCAAGAACCCCGGCGTGTCCGTACACCGGGCCGACTGCGCCAGCTACCAGCGCACCGCCCAGGACCCACGCCGCATCCTCAGCGCGTCGTGGGAGGGCGAGGGCTCCTTCACCGCGCGGGTGCGCGTCGTCACGCGGCACCGGCCCAACCTGCTCGCCGACGTGACCAACGTGCTGCGCCCGATGAACATAGACATCACCAGCGCCTCCTTCGAGAAGACCTCGCCCGACCGCTACCACTTTGACTTCTCCTTCGTCACGCCCGACCACCACACCATCGAGGGCGTGGTCGCCGCCGTGCGCAACGTGCCCGGCGTGTTTGAGGCCGGCCAGCTGGACGTGAAGGAGCAGCGGCCGGGCGCGCACATGAAGGACGCCGGGTGACGTGGAGGACGGCGGACGATTCTCGCTGGTGTCCGGGTTCGACCCGGCGGGCGACCAGCCCCAGGCCATTGACGCGCTCACGCGCGGCGTCGAGGAGGGCCTGAAAAGCCAGGTGCTGCTCGGCGTCACCGGTTCAGGCAAGACCTTCACCATCGCCAACGTCGTCGCCCGCACCAACCGGCCCACGCTGGTGCTGGCGCACAACAAGATCCTGGCCGCCCAGCTCTACGGCGAGTTCAGGGAACTCTTCCCCGAAAACGCCGTCGAGTACTTCGTCAGCTACTACGACTACTACCAGCCCGAGGCCTACATCCCCACCACCGACACCTTCATCGAGAAGGACTCGGCGATCAACGACGAGATTGACAAGATGCGCCATGCCGCCACCCGTGCGGTGCTCACGCGGCGCGACTGCCTCATCGTGGCCAGCGTGTCCTGCATCTACGGCATCGGCTCGCCCGAGACTTACCAGGAGCTGCGCGTCGAGGTGAACGAGGGCGACGCCATGACCCGCGAGCGGCTGGTGGCGGGTCTCATCGCCATGCAGTACGCGCGCAACGACCTCGATTTCCACCGGGGCACCTTCCGCGTCCGCGGCGACGTGGTGGACATTTTCCCCTCCTACGAGGCCGAGCGCGCGGTGCGCGTCGAGTTTTTCGGCGACGTCATTGACGGCGTTTCCGAGATTGACCCGCTGCGCGGCGTCACGCTCAAGCGCCTGCGCCGCGCGGCCATCTTCCCCGGCAGCCATTACGCCACCACGCGGGCCTCCGTGGACCGGGCGCTCGTGACCATCCGCCACGAACTGAATGAACGCCTCGGCGAACTGCGCGGCGCGGCGCGGGAGCTGGAGGCGCAGCGGCTCGAACAGCGCACCAACTACGACCTGGAGATGATCGAGGAAACCGGCTACTGCTCGGGCATCGAAAACTACTCGCGCCATCTCGACGGGCGCATGCCCGGCGAGCCGCCGGACACGCTCATCAGCTACTTCCCCAAGGACTTCCTGCTCGTCATTGACGAGAGCCACATGTCCATCCCCCAGGTGTCCGCCATGTTCAAGGGCGACCGCTCGCGCAAGGACCAGCTGGTGGAGTACGGCTTCCGCCTGCCCTGCGCCCGGGACAACCGGCCGCTCACCTTTACCGAGTTCGAGGAGCGGATCAACCAAGTCATCTATGTCAGCGCCACCCCGGCGAACTACGAGCTCAGGAAGAGTGAGGGCGTCATTGTCGAGCAGGTGGTCCGGCCGACGGGCCTGGTGGACCCCGAGATCGAAGTGCGGCCCGCCGCGACCCAGGTGGACGACCTGCTCGACGAGGTGCGGCAGCGCGCCGCGCGCGGCGAGCGCGTGCTCATCACCACGCTCACCAAGCGCATGGCCGAGGATCTGACCGACTACTACCGCGACCTCGGCGTGCGCGTGAAGTACATGCACTCCGACGTGGAGACGCTGGAGCGCATCGAGCTGATCCGCCAGTTGCGGCAGGGCCAGTACGACGTGCTGGTCGGCATCAACCTGCTCCGCGAGGGCCTGGACATTCCCGAGGTGTCGCTCGTGGCCATCCTGGACGCCGACAAGGAGGGCTTCCTGCGCTCGGAGACGAGCCTCATCCAGACCTGCGGCCGCGCCGCCCGCAACCTTGGCGGGCGCGTGCTCATGTACGCCGACAAGATGACCGACTCCATGAAGCGCGCCATCGGCGAGATGGACCGCCGCCGCACCAAGCAGCTCGCCTATAACAAGAAGCACAAAATAACCGCCCGCTCCGTCCAGAAGGCCATTCCCGACCTGCTCAAGAACATCAACGAGCGGGACTATGTCACCGTGCCCATGGCCGCGGAAGACCCCGACCTGTACGTGGCCACCGAAGACCTGGGCCGCGCCGTGGCCAAACTCCGCAAGAAGATGCGCCAGGCCGCAGACAAGATGGACTTCGAAACCGCCGCCCAATACCGCGACCGCATACTGGCGATGGAGCGGCGCGTGATAGAAGAGGGGCTGTAGTTCGCGGGGATGGGAAATGCGCAAGACTCGCTGCGTTTAGGGGAAGCACCCGTACCGGGCTGTCAGACGGCCGGCGTGGGGACGCCCCTTTCCTGTTGGCGGAGGGGGCTTTGGCCTGACCGGCTTGACGGCAGGTTGGGCGGCCCCGGCCTGCGGCGCGTTGTCGGCCGACCGTTCGTGATGGTTCGGCGGCCGAATTTCATGCGCGCGGGCCGCATTGAACCCGGACCCTGTTTGACTTCCAACGGACATTCGGGCTAGACTTTACAGGTGAACGCGAGCCGCAACGGCTCGCGTTTCTGCCCTTAGGGCGGCCCTTTGTGGATGGGTAGCTCAGTTGGTAGAGCATCGGACTTTTAATCCGGTGGCCGCGGGTTCGAGCCCCGCCCCATCCACCAGTTCTTCCTTTGTTTGCAACGGCGAGCGGGCCGTCGGGCGCGGACATCGGATTTTATGCGGTTTCCCCGGTCCCTCTCTGGTCCGTCGAGTTCGTCTCTGGTCGCGATGCAAACGGTCTTACACCGCATAGCCTTCTTGCCTTTTTGCTCGCCACCCCGAAATACTTGCGAAGTCCCATCGGGAAGTCCGTTGACTTACGTTTTCCGCTCGGCCAATCTCTCGAAAGACAATACCACACGAGGATGCCTCGCTTACTGAGTGACCGGAATCCGGAATGGCACACTGCTTGAAAGATCACGGTTACGGAGTCCTCGCAATTCGGAAGCCGTAATTATAACCCCCAAACCCCGGAGGAAGGTTATAGTTGCGGTAGGCTGAGCGACAAGCACCGTCGCCATCGTAAAAGTCGCCGCCGCGAAGCACCCGATAGAATTCCGCAGTTACCTCCCACGCACTACCGTCTGTTGGGGCACCCACATAACTGGAATGATACCAGTCCTGGCACCATTCCAGAACGTTGCCGCTCAAGATCGGAAGAGCACACGTCTGAACTCCAGTCACGATCAGATCTCG
>CALDSM010000015.1 GCA_937923585.1 uncultured bacterium | reverse complement strand
GCTCGCGCAGTTCACCGATCTTGAACCGGCACCGGCGCTGGAATTCCTCGTCACCCACCGACAGCACCTCGTCTACCAGGAAAATATCGGGGTTGGAGTGTACGGCCACGGAGAAACCGATACGCACATACATGCCGCTGCTGTAGGTTTCCACGGGCTGGTCTATGAAATCGCCAATTCCCGAGAACCGGACGATATCGTCAAACACCGCGTCCGTCTGTGCGTGCCGCATGCCAAGCAGTCCGGCGTTCAGGTAGACGTTCTCGCGCCCGGTCAGCACGGGATGAAAACCGGCGCCCAGTTCAAGCAGTGACGCCACCCGTCCATTCACCGTCACCCGCCCCGCACTGGGCAGGGTGACTCCGGCCAGAATGCTCAGGAGGGTGCTCTTGCCTGACCCGTTCCGCCCGATAATGCCCAGCGACTCGCCCGCGCCCACCGCGAAGGAAATGTCCCTCAGCGCCGTGAACAACTCCTGACGCCTTCCGAGTAGCCAGTCGCGCATGCCCCCGCGGCCGCGCAAGTCCCGGGGACCGCGCCGCGCGGGAAAGCGTTTGCTGACGTTCTCGACTTCGATTACGGTACTCACAGGTAATCCGCCATGGTGGGTGCGTTGCGCCGGAACAGGATCACGCCGGCCAGAAACACCAGCACCGCACAGCATGCGGGCCAGGCAAGCAGGCCTGGGTCGGGATGGTGACCCTCAAAAAGGACTTCGCGGTAGCACGTCAGCAGTCCGGCCATCGGATTGGCCATGTAGGCCACCGGAACCCAGGAGGGCAGCGAGCCCGCGTGGCGCACCAGTTCCAGCGGATAAAACACGGGCGAGGCATAGAAGCCGAACATCAGCCCCACCGCAACCGTGTTGCCCACATCGCGAAACAGGACATGGCCGCAGGAAAACAGCAGTGCCAGCCCCAGAGTCAGCACAAACTGGACCGAGAAGACGGCCAGAATCCAGAGGGTGGACAGACTGACCGTCCCCCCCATCACCAGATGAAGCACAACGAGCAGCGCAAACCCGATGCAGAGATTCACCAGCGGGACGCAGCACGCGGCAATGGGAATAACCTCTCGCGTGAAATGAACCTTCTTCACCAGGTTCCGCCCATCCACCAGCGACACCGTGGCCGAACTGAGCGCGGCGGTGAAGTACTGCCAGAAAATGAGCCCGCTCAGCAGCATTACCGGGAACGGCCTGACCCCGCCGCCACCCGCCAGCGCCGCCTTGTCCGCAAGGACGAAGGAGAACACAAACGCGAGAATGAGCATGAACATGAGCGGCTCGATCACGGCCCACAGAAAACCCATGACGGCATAGCGGTACCGCGCGCGCAGGTCCTTCCAGACGAGATCGAAAAGCAGTTCCCGCGCCCGGACGAGATCGGGAAGCACACGCCGCACCTGGCGCTGATTCTCACTCGCATAGGTCAATCCGCCCATGCACCCTCCCGCATTTCCCCGTCCAAGCCCCCTCGCCCACCTCGTCCCCCCCGTTCCCAAACTGCACGTGGGAACGCGCCTGCCCGCGAAGCTGCACTTCGCAACCCCGCCAACGCCCAGCCCGCAACGCAAGCCTGCGCTTGTCCGTGGGCGTCCGTGTATGTCCATGTGCGTCCGTGTACCACCACAATCACACCTTCATCCAGGTTCCCCAGCCTCATCAACCGCATTTCGATTCCTGCGAGGCCGCAATGAACGGCGGGTTTCACCCGCCTTGTGCCGTTATTATATAATCTCAGCGGGTAGTATGCACCCTTCGCGGGGAATTCCCCGAACTCATCCATGGAAAGGCAGGCGCGTGAACCTTTTTTCGACCATTTCGGAATCCATTCTCAAGGCCTATCCTGAACTGGAGGCGGCCGACCTGATTTTCGGCACACCGCCCAACCTCGACTTGGGCGACGTGGCCATTCCCATGTTCCTGCCTGCGCGAAAACTGCGCACCGCGCCCCCCAAACTGGCCGCAGAGGCGGCAGCCCGCATCGCTTTCGGGCCCGAAGTGAGCGGAGCCACCGCCGCCGGTCCCTATCTCAACCTCTCACTGGACCGTTCCGCCACGGGCGCGCGCATTGTCAATGCGGTGCTGGAACAGGCCGACCGCTTCGGCTCAAATGCATCAGGCGAAGGCCGCAGCATGCTTATTGAGCACACCAGCATCAACCCCAACGCCAGCCCGCACGTGGGCCGCGGCCGTTGCGCCATGATCGGCGACAGCATGACCCGCCTGTTTCGGTTCGAGGGGTTTGACGTGGAGGTTCACTACTACGTCAACGACATGGGCCGCCAAATCGGTCTGCTCGTGCTCATCGCGGATGAAATTGCGAATCTGGACTTTAACGGCATTCTTGACGCGTATGTCCGCGCCAATGCCCAGGCGGAAGCGGACCCGGAGTTTGCCGCACGCGGCTACGAATTGCTGGTCAAAATGGAGGAGGGCGACACGGATGCGCAGCAGCGCTTCAAGGCGGTCACCGACCTCTGCCTCAAGGGACAGCTTCAAGTCCTGTCCCGGGTCGGCGCATCCTATGACCATTTCGACCGAGAATCCAAATACGTAAACGACCCGCGCATGGAACAGGTGGAAGGGAAACTGCGCGAGCGCGGCAGCCTCTTCACCGACGACGACGGCCGGCTTGTGGCCGATCTCTCCCATCTGGGTTATGCACCCGAAGAGGGCCGGTTCTTTGTTCTCAAGCGGGCCAACGGTAGCTCCATGTACGGCTACCGCGACATCGCCTACTCCCTCGACAAGATTGCCCGCGGCACCGATGTGAACCTGATGATTCTGGGTGAGGACCACAAGCTCTACGCGCAGCAGGTCGGTCTCATTCTCGAAGCCGCGGGCTATCCCGCCCCCGAGGTCATCTACTACTCCTACATCCTGCTCAAGGACGGCAAAATGTCCACCCGTCAGGGCAAGGTGGTGCTGCTGGCGGACTTTCTGGACCAGGCTTCCGCCCTTGCCGTGGAGCGCGTGGCCGAACAGTGCCCCGAACTCACCCCGGAAGAGCAGCGCGCCATCGCCGAAACCGTCGCCGTCTCCGCCATTCGATTCGCTGTCCTGCGCGTCAAACCCAGCAAGAACGTCACGTTCGACATGGAGGCGGCCCTCTCTTTTACCGGCGACACCGGCCCCTATGTGCAGTACTGTTGCGCCCGCATCAACTCCATCCTCCGCAAGAGCGGCACGGCGCTGCCCACGGCGGCCACAGCCGCCTTCACCTCGGTCCAAGACGCGGAATGGGCGCTGTTGATGAAGATTGCGTCCTTCCCCTCGGTCATCGCCGAGTCGGTCAGCCAGCGCACCTGCGCGCCCATCGCCAACTTCTCCCTCGACCTCGCCCACCAGTTCACCGCGTTCTACCACGACTGCCCGGTGTTGAAGGCGGAAAACGCCGCGCAGACCGAATCACGCCTGCTTATCTGCCGCGCAGCCCTGCAAACCCTCAAGAACGCCCTCGACCTGCTCGGGATCAGCGCCCCCGAGCGCATGTAGTACCTTGGGCCGGTTTGGCCTCAGTGGGGTGGTTGGAGGCTTGCGCAGCAAGACGGAACCTACCGTCCCCGCTGCAACCGTTCCTCTTTACCCTTGGTCAATACTCCAGTCATCCGTTCCGACACATTCAGTGGAGTATTGCCGATGGTCCGCTGCCAGACTTCCCTCTGCGCCTTTTTTGCCGTGATTTTCTTGATACTTTCACCGTCCACACCCGCGATGGACCGCCTTCACGTCGAAGGCAGTCGCATCGCCGACACCTCCGGGCGCACGATCGTCCTCCACGGGATCAACGTCGGCGAAAAATCATCCCGCAAGGGCCATCGTCTGTGGCAGGGTCCCGAGGACTTCAAGAACCTCCGTCGATGGGGAATGAACTCCGTCCGGCTTCTGGTCTTCTGGTCGGCCATTGAACCGGAGCCCGCCAAGTACAACGAAAACTATCTGGCACAACTGGACCGGCACGTTGCCTGGGCGAAAGATGCCGGACTGTACGTTATCCTCGACATGCATCAGGATCTGTTCAGCGAGAAGATCCCCGGCGGCAACGGAATGCCCGCCTGGGCCACACTCGACGACGGCCAGCCGCACCGGACCATCGGCGATGTCTGGAGCACGGCATACTATGTCAGCCCGATGGTGCACCGCGCTTTCGACAACCTTTATGCCAACAAACCCGGCCCCAATGGCGTGGGCATACAGGAAAGATTTGCGCACGCCTGGCGGCATGTTGCCCAACGCTACGCCCGGGAACCTTCCGTCGCCGGATTCGATCTTATTAACGAACCCTTCATAGGATCTGACGTTACCAGCATGGGTTTTGCGCTGGTTGCCGCCCTGCCGGAGATCTTTCAGGATTCCGCCTTTCCCTCCGAGCCCGGTGCCTTGCTGGGCAACTCTTTCGGGGCGGACGGCCCGTTGCCCGCGTGGGTGCTGAAGGGACTCGATGATCCCGCCTGCCACCGGCGCGCACTCGATGTTATCGCGCCGTTCATGCGCGACTTCGAGACCACCCGCCTCATGCCCATGTACAACCGGATTGTTCGGGCCATTCGCGAAGTCAACACTGAGAGTATCATCTTCCTGGAGCCCTGCGTGCTCGCCAACGTGGGCACGCCTTCCTTCCTGGAACCCCTCGCGGACCCCCAAGGCAAACGCGACCCGCAGCAGGCGTATATGCCCCATTTCTACGACATTGTCGTGGACACCGACCACGCATGGGAACCCAGCCTGAACCGGCTTCGGGTCATGATGGCGAACCGTGTCGCCGACGCAAAGCGGCTGGGAATGCCGCTCCTCATCGGCGAATGGGGTGCCTACTACGGTTCAAAGCGCGCGGCAAGAGCGGCGCGCGCGTCTCTCGCCGAACTTCTGCCAAACACGGTGGGCGACTTCTACTGGGCCTACGACCATGGCATAAACGAGAGTGTCTATTTCGACGTGCTTTCCCGCCCCCTCCCTTCTCTGATCAACGGGACCATAACCACGATGGCATTGGACCTCGACAAAAAGGTCTTCGCCTGCTCATGGTTGGAAGGCAAGAAGAATGCCGAGACTCGTTTCTTCCTCCCGCGCGACTGGAACAGCGCACCGCACACCTGTCATGTTGATGCGGGCGAAGCCCATGAGGCCGATGATGCCCTTGGAGGGTCTATGGTTACCGTTCCGGCCGTGAGCGCCGGCCAAACACGCACGCTGACCATTGCCCTGA
>CALDSM010000014.1 GCA_937923585.1 uncultured bacterium | reverse complement strand
AGGTACATCCGTGGAGACAGCACCATTTGCCCTTTCAGGCACTACATGCTTGTAGTGCGGTTCGGAATAGAGGATGTCACTGACGAACTTCTCTGTTACCTGCCGGATAAGGATTATGAGTACTGGGTGAACGGTTTTTTTAATATTCTGGCACCGACTCGCAACGCCACAAAGTATACGCCGAGGTGGCGCATTGAGATGATCGGAGGTTGGGCGCACGCCTTGGGGTCGGAAGTTGAAAAAGCGCCTCGGGGGAAGCGGGAATCAGAGACCAAGCAGCCTTAACTCAAAGCCACTGCACGAATTCGACCACGTTGTTGTCGGGGTCGGCCACGTAGCACCAGCGCACCTTGCCGGGAATGATCAACGGTCCCTTGAGCAGTGGAATGTTCGCTGCGGCGAGTGTGGCCAGCATCGCATCCAAGTCATCCACACCGAGGGCCACGTGTGGGCAGTAGGGCGGTTCGGGTTTGGAGGTGACGTGAACCACGGGCTGGTTCCGCGCGTTGAGCATCTGGAGCAGTTCCAGATTGCCGCCGTCGAGTCCCAAGAATGCGAAGGCCTCGTGGTGCTCCTCATCCAGTTCGCGAAACATGAACTTGAGGCCAAGTGTGCCGGTGTAGAAGTCTATGGCGCGGTCCAAGTCCGCCACTTGCACAGCCACGTGGTCGAGCCGACGCATCAGAGCAGTTCCTCCTCCACATAGTCCACGGCGTTTCTGAACACCCAGAGCCCCATCCCCTCCTCGGGCAGATGACCCATGCGCGTCCAGTTGGGATGGTTGGTCGGGTCCTGGTACGCCTCTGGGTGCGGCATCAGGCCGAAGATGCGCCCCGACGGATCACAGATGCCTGCGATGTCATCGGCCGCGCCGTTCGGGTTAAAGGGAAATTCCCCGTTGGCCGGGGTGCCGTCGGGCCGGACGTAGCGCAGCGCGACCTGGCCGTTGGCCCGGAGCCGTTCGAGCACCGCGTCATCCTTCACAATGAACTTACCCTCGCCGTGGCGCACGGGCACCTCGAGCGTGTCCATGCCACGGAGCCACACGCATTTCGTGTCCGGCACGATGCGCAGTTTCACCCAGCGGTTCTCGAAGCGGCAGGTGTCGTTCCACGCAAGCGTGACTTCCTGTTTGAACTCGCCCTCGAAGAGCGGCAGGATGCCCATCTTCACCATCACCTGGAAACCGTTGCAGATGCCGATCACCAGCTTGCGGTCGGCGACGAATTTGAGGATGGGGCCGCCCAGCTTGCCGCGCAGGCGGTTCGCCAGGATCTTGCCCGACGCCACGTGGTCGCCGAAGGAGAATCCGCCGGGTATGGCGAGAATGTGGTACCCGTCGAGCATCGCCGGGTCGGCGGCGATGTCGTTGAGATGCACCTTCCGTGCCTCGGCCCCGGCGCGCTCCAGGGCGCGCTGCGTTTCGTTGTCGCAGTTGATTCCAAATCCGGTCAGGACAATCGCTCTTGCAGGCATGTGCCAATCCTCGGTTTGTATAGCCTAACGCGAAGGCGCGAAGACGCCAAGACGCGAAGTGTTCTATTTACAGGCCGTTGACTACGCGGTGAATGCCGTCGGCAACCCGTCTTTCGCCAAAATTGAGCAGCAACCCCAGCTTCAGGCCAGAGACACGCAGATAGGTCAGAAGCTGGGATTCAAAAATCTCATTGTGAGCGGTTGTGGCCTTGTTTTCGACCACCACCAGGTCTTCTACCACCATGTCCAGCACCAGGGGCGCGTCAAAAGTGGTTCCTTTGTAAACCACGGGGACGTGTTTCTGTCGTTCTACGCGCAGCCCCCGCCGGGTCAGTTCCAGCGCGAGAGCCTCTTCGTATATCCGTTCCAGCAGACCGGGACCGCCCAGGGTGCGGTGAACCTCGATTGCGCAGGCAATAATGACCGCCGCAATTCGGTTCTCCGGCAGGTTCTGGTCAATCATCTCTTCGCGACCTCGCGTCTTGGCGTCTCCGCGTTAAGTCGTCATTACCAGGCCAGCGGCGCTTTCCAGGCGGCCTTGAGTTCGGCGATGGGCGCCAGGACGCGGCCGCCGGGGCATTCGATGCGGAGTTCGGGCTCGGTCGTGACGGTACCGACGCGCTGGACCGGGCTGCCCATCATGACGGACTCGAACGCCAGCAGGTTGCCCGCGCTGACCGTCACGACAAAGCGGCTCTGGGACTCGCTGAACAGGGCGGACACCGCGCTATCCACACCAAGACCGGTGAGGTCCACGTCCATGCCCATGCCTCCGGCAAAGGCCGACTCGGCCAGCGCCACGGCCAAGCCGCCGTCTGAACAGTCGTGGCAGGAGGCCACGAGACCGCCGGTGATGGCCTTGTGCAGGCGGTCGTACATCGCGCGCGCACCCAGCGGGCTCACCTGGGGCGCCGTGCCGCCCGTCAGCCCGCGCAGCGCCGCGTACTCGCTGCCGCCCAGTTCGTCGCGCGTCTCGCCGACGACATAGACATAGTCACCGGCGCGCTTGGCGTCCATCGTGGCCACGCAGTTCACGTCCTCGATGACGGCGGCGGCGGTGAACAGGACTGTCGGCGGGATCGATATCTTCGTGTCACCGATCTTGTAGTCGTTCTTCATGCTGTCCTTGCCGCTGATGAGCGGGATGTCATAGGCGACGCAGAGGTCGTAAAGCGCCTCGCAGGCGCGCACCAACTGGGCCAGCTTGTGGGCGCCGTCGGGCGTCTTCTCGCTCTGCACCGGGTCGGGCCAGCAGAAATTGTCCAGACCGGCGATCATGCCGGGCCGCGCGCCCACCGCGATCAGGTTGCGCACGGCCTCGTCTATGGCGCAGGCCATCATCGAATAGGCGTCGAGATCGGCGTACTTGGGCGCGATGCCGCAGGACACCGCGATGCCGCGCTTTGACCCGGCCACGGGCCGGATGACGCCCGCGTCGCCGGGGCCGTCATGGGCGACGCCCTGGAACTGCTTGAGCACGCTCTGGCCCAGCACCTCGTGGTCGTACATGCGCACGAAGCTTTCCTTGCTGCACACGTTGAGCGAGCCGAGCACGGCTTTCAGGTCGGCGACAAGGTCATCGGATTCAACCGATATTTCGGACACTTCGGCGGGCGGATTGAGCTTTGCCTCCAGCCGCATGCGCGGCAGGCCGTCATGCAGGAAATCCATGTCGAGCGAGCCGGCCAGTTTGCCCTCAAACCAGCATTCGAGCCGACCGGAATCGTTGAACGAGCCGAGCACGGTGGCTTCCACCTCGCGGCGGCGGGCCAGGTCCATGAACGCGTCAATGTTGCCCGGCGGCACGGAGAGCGTCATGCGCTCCTGCGCCTCGGACAGGAAGATCTCCCACGGGGCGAGGCCGGCGTACTTGAGCGGGGCCTTGTCGAGGTGGATTTCCGCGCCGCCGGACGCGCGCGCCATTTCGCCGACGCTGGAAGACAGGCCGCCCGCGCCGTCGTCGGTGATGCAGGTGAACAGGCCGAGGTCGCGCGCTTCCAGCAGGAAGTCGGCCATCTTCTTCTGCGTGATTGGGTCGCCGATTTGCACGGCCGTGGCGGGCGAACCCTCGTGCAGTTCCTCCGAGGAGAAGGTGGCGCCGTGGATGCCGTCCTTGCCGATGCGCCCGCCGGTCATGACAATGAGGTCGCCGGGGCGCGCCGCCTTTTCGTGGCTGGGCCGTCCGGCCGTCATGGTGGGGATGAGCCCGCCCGTGCCGCAGAAGACCAGCGGCTTGCCCAGGAAGCGCTCGTGGAAGACGATCGCGCCGTTGATGTCGGGGATGCCGCTCTGGTTGCCGCCGTCGCGCACGCCCGAATGCACCCCGCGCAGCACGCGCCGCGGATGCAGCAGCCGCGCCGGAATCTCGCCCTCGTAGAAGGGCGAGGCGAAACAGAACACATCCGTGTTGAATATGCACTGGCAGCCGAGCCCCGCGCCGAGGACGTCGCGGTTGACGCCGACAATGCCGGTCATGGCGCCGCCGTAGGGGTCCAGCGCGGACGGGCTGTTGTGCGTCTCGGCCTTGAGCGCGAAATTGTGGCTCTCGTCGAACTTGATGATGCCGGCGTTATCCTCAAACACGCTGACCAGCCAGTCCACCCGCTTGGAGACGGCCTCGGTCGTCCCCTTCACATAGGTCTTGAACAGGCTGTCAATCTCGCGGGTGACGCCGTTCTCGTCGGTGTAATCAATCATCGCGCTGAAGATCTTGTGCTTGCAGTGCTCCGACCAAGTCTGCGCGATGACCTCGATCTCAATGTCCGTCGGATTCTTCGGCAGGCCGCGCTTTGCGCGCTCCGCCTGTGTGCTGGGGTCGCGGTAATGCGCCTGGACCGTCTTCATCTCGTTCAGGTCAAGCGCAAGCGTCATGTCGCGGCTTAGCGCCACCAGCGCGTCATCATCCACCTCAAGGCTAATCTCATGAACGACAACATCGCTGCGCTGCGTGACAATCGGAAGCGCCAGCAGCGGCTTGCCGTCGAGTCCGGCCATTTCGTCCGCCGCCTTCACCACGTACTGCTCAATCAGCTCGTTGGCCAGCGCCTTTTGCGCGATGCGGACCGCCGTCTCCCTGTCCACGCCGCGCAGGGCGTAGAGCGTGGACTTGAACACGGCCTCGCCTTCGGTGAGCGTGCGGCCGAGCGTGTCCTGCACGCCCTCGCGGGCGCTGCGGCCGACATTGTCCGTGACACCGGGCAGGAAGCCCACCTCGACGACGCAGTCGGCGCCGGACACCACCGAGCGGTTCACCGCCGACTCCTGGATGACGGGGTCGGTGAACAGCTCGGCGCGCAGGCGCTCCAGCTCTTCGGGGGAAAACTCCCCGAGCAGGGTGTACACGTCCACGACGCGGGCCTCGCGCACGTGGACGCCGAGGTCCTCCCGCAGGCGGGCGCACAGGGCAACCCCGGCGGGGTCCGGACGCCCGGACTTCATGGCGACTTCAATCCTATTCACCGGCATAACGCAGTTTCCCTATGTAGTGGACGCGCCGCTCGCCGCGCGTGATCCGCCCGACCACCTGACAGGTCTTCCCCGCAAGCTCGACGGTCTCCAGCGCCTTCGCCACGTGGTCCTCGGGGACGACGATCATGAAGCCCACGCCCACGTTGAACGTGCGCAGCATCTCCAATTCCTCGACATTGCCCGTCTCCTGGAGGAAGCGGAACACGCCGGGCACCTCCCAGAGATCGGAAGAGCGTCGTGTAGGGAAAGAGTGTAGATCTCGGTGGTC
>CALDSM010000013.1 GCA_937923585.1 uncultured bacterium | reverse complement strand
GCATACGATATCTGATCGTGACTGGAGTTCAGACGTGTGCTCTTCCGATCTCGATTCATCCCCATGGTTCGCGACCTTGTGTTTCTGTGGGAAACGATGCCGCAGGAGACGCTGGACGAGCAGAAACAGAAGGTGCGCGACGCCGTGCGCAGCACGCTCATGGGTTGGTCGCGGGCCAAGGGGGAGGGCACTGACTATGTGGATAACGTGGCGGAGCAGCGTTTCAATCCGCCCGGTCACTGGTACGAGGTGGCCAACCTGCTCAGAAACGGCGTGCTGGCCTCCCTGCTCGACGAACGCCCCGGTCTTGAGACCATCATGCTGCACAACATAGACACATTGGGCGCGGACCTCGATCCCGAGGTGCTGGGTGCGCATCTTCAGAGCAAAAACATTCTCACCTTTGAGGTGGTGCCAAGGCGCATTGACGACCGTGGCGGCGGCCTTGCCCGGGTCAACGGGCGCGTCCGGCTGCTGGAAGGACTGGCGCAGCCCCGCGAGGAGGACGAACTGACACTCAGCTACTACAACAGCATGACGACCTGGATACAGATCGATCCGCTGCTGGAACTGTTCGGGCTGACGCGTGCCGACCTCAAGGGCCCCGCGGAGAAACTCGCCGAAGCGGTGCGCCACGTCGCGCACCGCATGCCGACGTATGTCACCATCAAGGAGGTGAAGCGGCGCTGGGGCCACGGCCAGGAGGATGTCTATCCGGTCGCGCAGTGCGAGAAACTCTGGAGCGACATGACCGCCATCATTCCCTGCGGGGAAGGCTGCGGATACATCGCCGTGCCCCGCATGCGGGGCCAGCAGTTGAAAGCGCCCGAGCAGCTTGACGCATGGGCCAACGACGGCAGCAAGGGATACGTGGCCGGGCTTGCCCTGCTGGATGACTGAACCGCGTTAAGAATGCAGATGCGTTGGTTTTCGATTTGATCCCATCGCTCAAAACAGGCGCCAATATGGAGTGCGGTGGCAACGACGCCGCTTTCCCTTCGTGGAGGTCCAGACCGGCAGGCGGGTATGTGACTGTAACCAGGCAAAGCGGTGTCGTTGCCACCGCACTCCAAAAGGGACTGTACAAATGCGTTTGGGCTTCAACTCTTTGGAACCTCGGATGAAACTCTCTTTCTTGTCCCTTCTTGTGTTCGTTCTTATGTGCTCCGCCGGCGCCTGGTCGGAAGAGACCTCCTTCCGGGATCTCTATCCCGACACCTGGGTCGCCACCGATGCGCTGGGCCGTGCCATGCCGTCGTTCTCCGAGGTGGGACCGGTCAAGACCGACCAGCGCCGCGTGGTCGGCATCTTCTACATCACCTGGCACGGCGACGGACTGGCCAAGATGAAGAGCCCGTACAACGCCGACGTGTCGAAGGTGCTTGCGGCCGACCCGGCCGCCCGCCTGGATGGCAAGCACCCGCTCTGGACGGAGGGGTCGTACCACTGGGGCGAGCCGGAATGCGGCTATTTCCTGAGCCGGGATGAATACGTCATTCGGAAAGACATTTCCATGCTTTCCGACGCCGGGGTGGATGTGCTCGTCATGGACGTGACCAACGCGGTCTGCTACTGGGACGAATGGGAGACGCTGTTCACGACCATGCAGAAGATGAAGGCGGAGGGCAACAAAGTTCCCCTCTTCTGTTTCTGGGCGTTCAACGGCCCGGTCATTACAGTGGTGCAGGATTTGTACGAGAAGATATACGTGGCCGAAAAATACAAAGACCTGTGGTATTACTGGGACGGCAAGCCGCTGCTCCTGTACAACTCCCGGCCCGATGTGGACTCGAACGGGTCCGGCATAAAGCACCCGAACAAACACTATGAAGCGGCCGCCAAAACAGACACCGCCAACCCACACTATGGCGACCCGAAGCACACGGAAGAGTTCTACGCCGACTACACGCCGGAGGTGAAGAGTTACTTCACGCTGCGCGGTATGTGGTGGGGCTACTACGAGTGGTACGGAAAGCGTTATGTTGGCACCGAGGACAGTTGGAGCTTCGGCCTGGACTTGGGGGACAAGCGCGTCGCTGAAATGAAGCCCGAAGACCGTGTGTCGGTGCATGACGGGAAACGGGAGGAGGCAGCGGTGACACCCGCCCAGCATCCAGTGAGCATGATTGGCAAGTCCTGGACCATTGACAAGGGCGAGCCGGAGTTGAATGAGTTCGACCTGCCCAAGGAGACCGAGGTGCCCTGGCTGGGCAAGGCAGTCAGCAATCCCGAGGGCTATGGCATTTACTTCCAGCAGCGCTGGGACGAGGCGCTTGCGGCAAACCCGCAGTTCCTGTACCTCAACGACTGGAATGAATGGAGTGCCGGAAAGTATCACCCCGAAGAGGGCAAGACCTATGAGTTCTTGCGCAGGCAGGTCAATTACCGGTTCATTGACCAGTACAACTCGGAATTCAACCGCACCATCCAGCCCATGAAGGGTGGCTATACCGACAATTACTACATGCAGATGGCCCAGAATGTCCGCCGCTACAAAGGTGTCCGTCCCATTCCCGAGTTGTCGGGCGTCAGCCCTGTTCAGATAGATGGTGCATTCGAGGACTGGAAGGTCGTCTCCCAAGAGTACCGGGACACCGCGGGTGACACCATTCACCGGGACTATCCCGGCTACGGCGGACTGCACTACAAGGAGGCATCCGGCCGAAACGACATTATGGCGGCCAAGATTGCGGTGGATGAGAACAATGTCAGTTTCTATGCCGAGACCCGGGAGCCGCTCACACCGCACACCGGCAGCAACTGGATGCTGCTCTTCATTGACAGCGACCAAAACCATGCCACAGGATGGGGCGGGTACGATTTCGCCGTGAACATCAAGGTGGTTGACGATAAGAAGACCACGCTGAGCCGCTGGCAGCAGGACGGCCCGAATCCCGGCTGGACCGACGCCGCACAGGTGGATTGCCGCTATGCCGGCAACGCGCTCGAAATCGCGGTGCCCCGGCAACTGTTGGGTGCGGGCGGCGACAGACTGGTGTTCGACTTCCACTGGTGCGACAATCCCGAGAACCTCACCGACCCCATTTCATTGTGTACCAGCGGAGACAGCGCGCCCAATCGGAAGTTCAACTATCGCTGCATCTGGAAGAAGTGAACTGTTGCTGACCCGCCCCGTCATTGCGAGCGTAGCGCGGCAATCTCCTGCCGCTACTGCCCAGAATCTGGGTCATGGTTCCAAGAGATTGCCGCGCTACGCTCGCAATGACGGGGTGACTGTGGCCGTTGTGATGAATTGAGGCTGATGCCTATTTGCCTTGCTCGTTCCCCTTGAGCAGATCCTTCAACCCGCCAAAAGCCTCGTATCCGAGTGCGGTGTCGCCGCCCCGGTGCGATTCGGTTCCCTCATACGCGCGGCGTTGTTCCAGTGTGCCGTGCTCATTCTCGTGGCAGGCCACGCACAGCAGTTCCCAATTGCTGCCGTCGCGCGGATTGTTCATGTGGTCCCCGTCCTTGTGGTGTACCGTCAGTTCCGCCAGGTACTTGCCTTCGAAGGTTTTACCGCAGCGGCCGCACACATGCGGAAACAGCCGCATCGCAAGCTCGCGGTACGTGTTCGCCTTCTCCGCCTTTTCTTTGCTGATGGATGCCAGCAGTCGGGCCATGCGCTCCCGGTCCGGCTCCTTGTTGCTCAGTCTTTTCACGCCATGCTCTCCGGTTGCCGTTCATATGCGGTTCTTCTTCAAATTGTCCATGGTCCATTATCCGTTGTCAATTCGGATTTGACCGGCAGATCCCTTTCCGTCAATACTGCCTCAACACACACAACAGGGAGTTACCGCCATGAGGAACTGGATTGCCCCGAGTCTTGCCGTGCTTCTTTGCTCCGCGGTCGCGTTGTCCGCGCCCGAGAAAGAGGGTGGCTACGCTCTTGCGGTCGCACCCGTCGGTGCCAACAACCCGCGCAACAGTGAAGCCGCCATCATTCCGCTCAAGGACGGTTCGCTGCTGCTTGGCTGGACTGAGTTCTATGACAACAACGGCGCCGACCACGGTCCGGCGCGCATCCCGGGGCTGATTTCAAAGGACGGCGGCCGCACGTGGAGCGGCAAATACACGCTGGTCGAGAATGACGGCGGGTGCAATGTGATGGAGGTCAACTTCCTCAGGCTCAAGGACGGCCGCATCGCCCTGTTCTATTGCCAGAAAAACAGCGAGGAGAAGGACTGCCGGGTCATGATGCGCACCAGCGCCGATGAAGGCAAGACCTTCACCGACCCCAAGCAGCTCAGTCCGGCGAACAAGTACACAGGCCTTACAAACGGGCGGTGCATACGCCTCAAGACCGGACGCATCCTTCTCGAAGCCTGGGAGAACGGCGACAGTTACTGCTGTATCTCGGACGATGACGGCAAGACCTGGCACGACTCCAAGCGGGTGAAACCGGCCAAGGGGGACTGCTGGGAACCGGCGGCCATTGAACTCAAGGACGGGCGCGTGCTGATGCTGCTTCGTACCGGGCTCGGCGGTCAATACAAGACCATTTCATCCGACGGGGGCGAGACCTGGAGCGAGCCCGAAGCCACGGCGCTTGAGGGTACGGCCGCGCCGGTTTCCCTGTCGCGCATCCCCGTCAGCGGGGAGATTCTTGCCGTATGGAACCATAATCCCGGAGGCAAATCGCGCAACCCCTTCACCGCCGCCATATCCAAGGATGAGGGTGTCACCTGGACCAATTTCAAGAACATTCAAGACAAACCGGACGATGCATGGGCCTATCCCGCCGTAACCTGGGCGGATAACCGCGCGTTACTCACGTATTTCAACTACACCGGCGGCTTGTCCCTCTGGCTGGAATCCATTCCTGCGGACTGGTTCTTGAAGTAGAGCCCGGAGGAGAACGCCTGTCGTCCGCAATTCCAAGCCCAATTGGGTGCCCTCTTAGGTCCCCCTTTGAATATGGTAGGGACAAAAGTTGCAGACAAAAGGCCCCCCCTGCGAGGGGGGAAGGCCCGAAGGGCCGGGGGGTGTAGGTTATGGGCGCATGCGGAGGCATACACCCCCCGCTGCTTCGCAGCACCCCCCTCCAGGGGGGACCCAAGTTTTCTGTCCCTCCCAACTTTGACGGGGATTTAGGGGGATGTTGAGCATGCAACTAGAGCGGTGAGTTATCCCGATAGCCCCTTATTGTGACGCGAGAACGCCGCGAAAAGCGGGTACAGACACGCCTTTCAAACTGCCGAAAGGCGAGTC
>CALDSM010000012.1 GCA_937923585.1 uncultured bacterium | reverse complement strand
AAGAAAGAGACTGACCGTGTTGATGCGGCCGCGCACCGCTGAGCCGAATGCAGAACAAGCCATTATGCAATTCTCCGTTGTTTCAACTGAGTTGGACCACTAAATGTCGCGCCGGTTACATGTTTCTTTCGCAGGCCGCAGCACGGCCTGCATGGCCGGACCGCTGACCATCGAGGTAACCAGCGCCACCATAATGAGCGCCACAAAGATGCGCCGGTCAATGATCCCGTATTCCAGGGCCACGGAGGCCAGAATCATCTCCATCGCGCCGCGCGCGTTCAAACCGAAACCCACCGCCAGCGCCTCGCGCCGGCTCATTCCGCCCAGGTATGCGCCCAATCCCCCGCAGCAAACCTTGCCCAGACTGGCCACGGCAAGCACAAGAAGCACGAGCACCCAGTCAAAATCGGAGGCGAAATTTGCCTTGAGCCCAAGCGACACGAAATACAGCGGCGCAAAGAAGCTCAGCGCAAACTGGGATATGATTTCGTGCGCCCGCTGCTGCGCCTCCGTCTTCAGGCCCTGTCCCAATGCCATTCCCACCAAAAAGGGTCCGAATACGGCATGCAGCCCGACACTCTCGACGCAGGCCGCGGAGACCAGCACGAGTACCGCAATGATTCCCACGAATCCGCTGGGCCAGGCGGGCACCGCCCCCATGCGGCGCAGCAAGGAACCGGACAGCCATCGCCCCGGCCCCAACACCAGCACCACCACGCCCATCCCGGCCGCCAGCACGACGCCCATGCCACCCCATGAGATGTTTCGAACGGTTCCCTCCAGCACCAGCGCGAAGATGGACCAGCCCAGCAGATCGTTCACCGCGGCGGCAGACATCACCACCACCCCGACATTCCGGCGCATCAGTCCAAGGTCCATAAGAATGCGCCCGATGATGGGAAGCGCCGAAATGGACAGCGCCGTGCCGATGCACAGTGCAAGCGCCCGTCCGTGTTCCTGTGCGGGAGCGCCCCAAAGACCGGGAAACAGCGCCACCATGCCATAGCCAAGCGCGAACGGCAGTGCGATTCCCAAACCGCTCGTCCAAGCGATGCCCGCCCCCAGCCGGCGCGCCTGCGACAACTGCACTTCAAGCCCCGCCACAAACATGAAGAACAGCATGCCGATACGGATGACCCCCTCACGCAGGACCGCCGTGCTGCCCCCGGGCGGAAACAGTCCCTCGTGCAGGCCCGGCGCCAGGGCGCCGAACAGCGTCGGCCCCAGCAGTATGCCGCCCACCAATTCCCCCAGCACGCGGGGCTGGTGAAATCGCTGCATGACCCGCCCGCAGCCCAGTGCCATGCCCAGCATCACGCCAAGCTGGGCGCAAAACACAATCATATCCTGTCGGGTAATGAAATCCATGGCTGCCTTGGAATGGCGAGGGAAAACAGAGCGCACCGGGCGTGCAATGACCGGTGAATGAATACGCGGATCCTTACTCGGTCAGTTCCAATCCGGCTTCCCGGGCCGTGTCCGCAATGCCGGCCAGAACCCGCTTTTCAACATCGTCGCCCCAAACCGAAGGTATGCCGTACACCACTTGGGCGGTCTTTCCCTCATAGCCGCCCTCGTGCAGTATCCGCTCGGAAGGGATGTAACTTACGACCCCGTTCGCATACCCCATGACGAAGGTGTCCTGCCCCAGCATTCTCTTCGCTGAAATGGCATACTCCACCACGGTCTCACCGCCCAGGGCCGCCAGGGTCTGCCGGCCCATGCGCCAGAGTTGGATGGAGCAGGGACGCGTCGGCGAAGAAATGCGCCCTGCGCGCGCCTCCGCGAGCAGGCGGGCATAGCAGCGCTGTTCATACCCCGAGGTGCTCTGGGCCAGTTCGGCCAGGCGTTCAACACTTGGCACCTCCGCGAGGGCAAGTTCAATCTCGCGGTAGTGCGTGTCCAGCCGGGCCTCCAGCGGAGTCATCGTCTCTCCAAGCACCCGGTCCACCGCCGCCGTTAGTTCACGCCCGTATTGACGGGCGCGTTCCACGCTGCGGCGGGGCATTGGGTTCTGGTCCGCGCCGCAGCCCTGGAAGAACAGCGCCCTGGTCCCCGGATGCGCCGCTTCAAACTCCGCCTGCGCAAAGCCCGGATAGTCCCCGCACCACTGGTAGCCGTCCAGCACCGTGGCATGGCAGGCATAGCCAAAGACGACGGCCAGCAGCGAACCATCGGTCCTCGCCGCGCGAATTACGGGGACGCTGTGATCGCTGGGTCCCTTGACAAAAGGGTTCTCCAGGATCTTTGCCTCGACGTTCTCCCTGCGGTTCACGGCAAAGCGCGTAATGCCCATTCCCGAAGAAAGGGTCACCGGCTCCATAGACCCGAATGCCTGGCGGGCCGCCTCAACAATCCGTGTCTCCAGCACCGCGCCATAGGCGTCTATTGCGGCGCGGGCCGCATCGTCCAGCGGGTAGATATCCGACAGTGCGTTGGGCAGCACCGGGCCGGAGTGGGTGTGCGAACAGCTCAGCAGGACTGCGGAGCGCGGCAGACTGTGCTCTTTGCACATCACTTCAGAAAGGTGCTGTGCGGTCTCGGGAGGAAAGCCCAGCAGGTCTGTGGTCAGCAGCAGGCCCCGTGTTCCTGCACCGTCCTCCAGCGCTAGCGCCTTGACATGAAGCGGCTGGAGCGTCCCTTCGGCGGCATGGTTGCGGGACGCATACCCAGCCATCCACACCGGCCCGGTCGGCGTGATGTCCGCCACGCCGACCCCGGCCTTCCAGCCGTTGTCCGCAGCAACGCCGCAACATGCCCCGGCCAGCAGCGCCGACCCCAGAACCGTTCGCATCAGGCTTCCACCGTGCATTGCGCCGCGCGCCGGCCTACTGCTGCACAAGGCTGGCCAGCCCGAGGATGGGCATGAACAGCGCAATGACGATGCCGCCCACCACCACGCCCATCATGCCGATCAGAATGGGCTCGATCAGGCTGGTCAGCGCGTCCACCTTGGCCCGGACCTCTGAATCGTAGGAATCGGCGATCTTCATCAGCATGCTTTCGAGCGCACCCGTCTTCTCACCGACACCGATCATGCGCGTGACCATTGCGGGAAACACCTGCGACCGCGCGAGCGGCTCGGCAAGGGTCTCGCCGTTGCGCACGCTCTCGCCCGCGGCCCGCACCGCGCGGGCGTACACCTCGTTGCCCGCCGTCCGCTCCACAATCTCCATGGCCTGGAGAATGGCCACGCCGCTGCGCGTCAGCGTGCTCAGCGTTCGGGTGAAGCGGCTGATCGCGACCTTGCGCTGCAAATCGCCGAACACCGGCATGCGCAGTTTGACCGCGTCGAGGTTGTATTTCCCGGCCGTCGTCTTGCCGTACATCTTCAGCCCGACGACGATGCCGACAATCGCGCCGATAATGACCAGCCACGACCACCATTGATGAAGAAACTTGCTGATGTTGATGAGGATTTGCGTCGGCAGCGGAAGCGCCTTGCCGAAACTCCCGAAAATCTCCGCGAACTGCGGCACCACGAACACAATCAGGCCCGTGGCAATCAGGATGATCATGCAGAACGCCACCACGGGATAGGTCATTGCCGACTTGATGCGCCGCTTCAGTTCCTCCGACTCCTCAAGGTAGTCCGCCAGTTGGAGCAGCACGCCGTCCAGATCGCCGCCCGCCTCGCCGGCCCGCACCATGCTGACGTACAAGTCGGGAAAGGCGCGCGGAAATTTCCTCAGCGCGTCCGAAAAAGTCTCGCCCGACTCCACCTCCTGGCCCACCGCATTAATCACTGCGGCAAAATTCGGATCTTCGCACTGCTCCGCCAAAATGTCGAGACCCTGCATCAGCGGAAGTCCGGCGCTCACTATTGTGGACAATTGGCGGGTAAACACCAGCAGTTCGGCGCTCTTGACGCTTCGATTCAGGTTTACACGTTTTGCCCCCGCCAGCGCCCCTTTCGTCTCAACGAGCTTATCAGCCACCAGCCCCATCTGGTTCAGACGCATCATCGCCAAATCACGGTTATCCGCAACGATGGTGCCGCGCCGTTGTGTTCCCGTGCGCGTCCGGGCAGTGTAACTGAAAGTCGCCATGAATTGCTGCTCTCCTCTATTGACCTCGGGACAGACCCTTGAACCTTACCCAAGTATAGTGAATACCGGTCACCGTGACAAGAATTATCCTCATAATTATGCCATGAAATCGTCTTTTGTGACGAAGTCGAGTGCGGCACCCAGGTCAGGGTCGAAAAAATGGAAGCCCCGCTCCCCCAGGCGCGCCGGTTTTGCGCGTATACTGGCCAGAAGCAGTTCGCGTCCCATGTCTCCAAACAGGGTGCGGATTATGAAACCGGGTACGGGTAAAACGGCCGGGCGTCGCAATGCATGCGCAAGTGCCTGCGTGAACTCGGCATTGGTTACAGGGTTCGGAGACACAATATTCACGGGTCCGGACATTTCCTGGTCCCGCAGGCACATTTCCAGCGCCAAAACGGCGTCGCGCAGGGTTATCCAGCTCATCCACGCTCCGCCGTTGCCCAGCCGTCCGCCCAACCCCGCGCGAAAGACAGGCAGCATGCGTCCCAGCGCTCCCCCTGAGCCCGACAGCACCACGCCGAACCGCGGATGCACCACCCGAATGCCTGCGGCGCGGGCCGCATCCGCCGCCGACTCCCAGGCAACGCACACCTGCGACAGGAAGGTGTCCCCGGGCGCTGCTCGCTCGTCCACCACGGTTGCGCCCTGATTGCCGTAATATCCCACCGCCGATGCCGATATCAGCACCTTTGGCCGCTGTTGAAGGCGTGCAAGCGTCTCAGCCAGCAGGGAGGTGCCCTGTGTCCGGCTCTCAAGAATGCGGCGTCTTACCGGCACGGTCCATCGGTGCGCCGCCACGTTCTCCCCGGCCAGATGGACCACCGCATCCAGTCCCTCCAGTCGTTCCCCCTCAATGAACCCCCTCTCCGGTGCCCATCCGATGGTGTCCCCGCCCGTTGCGCCTGAGCGCACCAGGCGCAGCACCTCCTCGCCTCTGGAGCGCAACGTCTTCACGAGCGCATTTCCAATGAGGCCCGTACTGCCCGTAATTAGGATTCTCATCCGCCGTTCTCCAAGTTCGGTCCATCGGGGGAACATTCAAAGGGACTCACCCGTTCTTCGGGACACCGATGGGCGACATATCGCTTGACTTCTAACAATACATTGGTTTACAATTGCGTCAGAATATGTTCGATTCGGCGACTGTGAAATGACCACCTTCGGAGACGAGACATGTCCATTACAAAGGAACTCGAACTTGACAGGCCAATGTCGGACATCCGGCATGAACTCGTGCTTAACGTGGTGCGCACCGCAAACCTGTTGGCACTCAAGGCAGGCACCCTGTTCCGGCAATACGACCTTACAGAGGCACAGTTTAACGTACTATTCGCGCTCAAGTACAAAGAGCGGGACTGGACCCAGTCCGACTTGGGAAAAAGGCTGGTTGTAACCCGCGCCAGCATCACCTCCGTGCTGGACAAGCTTGAATCGAAGGGACTTGTCCGCCGCAGCGCCGTCACCGGGAACCGCCGCATCTACCATGTGTGCCTCACGGAGAAGGGCTTGTCGCTGGTCAACGAAGTGGAGCCGACGTATCGTGAAAACATCTACAAGGTCTGCAGGGACCTCGACGACGGTCTCTGCCACCAGCTCATAGGCTATCTGGAGTCCATGCGCCAGGAAATTGAAGGGTTGGGCTGATCGCGCGGTCCCGAAGGAAGGTCCAACCATCCCGCCCGTACGGGCGGGACAGGAGATGTGAAATGAGCGTTTCGACCGTCAACACGGGGTCTGCGGAAAAGGCGGATTATCCCCGCGTCGGTTTCTGGTCGCTGATCGCGACCCAGTTCCAGGGTGCATTCAACGACAACCTGTTCAAGTTCATTATTATCTTCTACCTGCTCAATGTGATGCGCGGCGCGGGCACCGAAAGCACGGAAGCCATGCGCGTCTACGGCCACGCTCTTGAAGGCAGCCTGTGGGGATACCAATTCAAGATCACGGCGGGTGATTTTGTCCCGTCTTTTGCGACGATTCTGTTTTCGCTGCCGTTCATCATCTTCGCGGCCCCTTTCGGAGCACTGGCCGACCGGTACAGCAAAGGCACCATTGCGCGGGCGGTGAAATACATCGAAGTGGGAATCATGGTGCTGGTTGGCGTTGCGTTCTACACGCAAAGCATCGCCTTCCTCTGGGTAATGCTGTTCCTGATGGCCACGCACAGCACCATGTTCAGTCCGGCAAAATATGGAATTCTCCCCGAGATACTTCCGGAATCGCGCATTTCGTGGGGCAACGGCATTTTACAGATGGGCACCATTGTCGCGATCATTGCCGGCACGGCGATGGCCGGATATCTCTATACAAGACTTGAGGGGCACATCTATTATGCCTCCTACGTGCTGGCCTCGCTGTCAATATTCGGCCTGATCACTTCCCAATTCATCAGCAAGCCCGCGCCGGCCAACCCTGATCAGCGCCTGTCCGCCAATCCATGGGTGGGCATGGGCAGATACATGCGCGCCATAGCCGAAGACAAAGTGCTGCTCTATGTGGTCATCGGCTACGTGTACTTCTGGTTTGCCGGAGCCCTTATCCAGCAGAACATTATCAAATACGCCCATGAGGTGCTGCACCTGGGTGAGGAGAAGAACGGGTTCTTGCAGGCGTCCATGGCCATCGGCATTGGCATGGGCGCGGTCGCCGCCGGATACCTGTCGCGCGGCAAGATTGAGCAGGGCCTTATTCTGATTGGCTCGCTGGGCATGACACTCTTTGCGCTGTTCATTGCCGTGCCGCCCGAATGGTTCGCAAACGCCGGGCAGCCGACTGCAGAAATCCCGCACTACTTCCTGGCCCTGCTCCTCATGGTCTTTGGTCTGGGCTTCTTTGCGGGCGTGTTTGACGTGCCGCTTGCCTCGACCCTTCAGCAGCGGGCGCCGGCCGCCATCCGCGGCGGTGTAATCTCCACCACCAACATGCTGACCTTTGTCGGCATGGCCGCGGCGGGCATGCTATTTTTGCCACTGGGCGCCATCGGGTTCACACCGGGCCACGTCTTCCTGCTGACAGCCCTGTTCTCGCTGACAGTCGGTCTCTTTATCGCGTGGAAACTCCCGCTGCTCGCACTGCGGGCGGTCCTGTGGTGCATGGATGGGACCCTGTTCAAGGTGTCCATCGGCGGCCGGCACAACCTGCCCGAACGCAGCGGCGCGTTGATCGTCGCAGACCACAATTCCATCGTGGACACGCTGGCCATCCAATACGCCTTTGACCGTGAAGTGTGTTTCGTCATGGGCAGGGAATGCCTGGACGTGCCCTGGATGAAGCGCCTGTCCCGCTTTGTGCATCTGGTGCCTGTGGACAGCACCACGCCCGAGGGGTTGGATGCCGCCGAAAAGCGCATCCAGGGGTTGCTCGCGGAGGGATGGGTGGTCTGCCTGTCCCGTGAGCCCCGCCTGCGGCCTGACGGTCTTCCCATGCCGTGGCATGGTGATTACCACCGGCTTACAAGGGGTGCCAATGCGCCCGTGCTGCCGCTGTCCCTCACCCGGCTCTGGGAGCGTGTGTACATCTTCTCGGAGAACAAACTCCAGTTGCGCTGGTGCGGGCGGCTGCGCTATCCCGTGCAGGTGTGGCTTGGCCCGGCGCTTTCCGAGGGCACACCAGGTGCGGCTGTCCGCAAGGCCGTCGAGCACGTGGGCATGGAGGCCTACTGCCAGCGCAGGTACCAGTTCCGCCTGCTTCAGGAGGGGTTCGTGAAGATGGCCCGCCACCGGCTTCGGCACATGGCCATTGCCGACGCCCTTACCGGCAAGCTGAACTTCTTCAAGACACTGGTGGGTTCACTTGTCTTTGCGCGCAAGCTCAAGCCGCTTCTCGGCGATGACCGCATGGTCGGCCTGCTGGTCCCGCCCACCGTCGGCGGTGTGCTCGCAAACGTGGCCGTGCAGATGCTCGGCAAGGTCCCGGTGAACCTCAATTACACCCTGCCCTCCGAGACCATTGCGGCCTGCGCGCGCCGCTGCGGCATCACGCACACCATCACCTCCAGGAAGTTCCTCGAACGCCTGCCGCTGGACGTGCCCGGCACCCCCATATACCTGGAAGACGTGCGCGAAACCGTGAAGGGCAAGGACCGCGTTCTGGGCATGCTGATCGCACTGCTTCTCCCCCGTTTCCTCATCAACCGGATGCTGGGCGCGCCGAAGGCGAAAGACAGCGACCTGGCGACGGTCATTTTCTCCAGCGGCAGCGAAGGCGAACCCAAGGGCATCATGCTCTCGCACCGCAACATCATGACCATCATCGAGTCGGCGCAGGAGATGTTCCCACACACGATGAAATCCTGCCTCGTCGGATTCCTGCCCCTGTTCCATTCCTTCGGTTTCGCCGTCTGCATGTGGATACCCCTGGTCGTGGGCATCCGGGGCATCTACCACCCGAACCCCCTCGAACCGAAGGTCATCGGCAATCTCATCCAGAAGTTCGGCGGTTCCATCATGGTCTGCACGCCCACCTTCCTGCAGAGTTTTATCCGCCGCTGCGAACCGGAACAGCTCCGGAGCCTGGACTACGTGGTGGGCGGCGCCGAGAAATTGCCGGAACGCGTCCGGCTTGCGTTTAAGGAGAAATTCGGCAGCGAGCCCGTCGAGGGCTACGGCACCACCGAGTGCGCGCCCGGCGTCTCGGTGAACGTGCCCGACTCCGTATCGCCGGGCTTCTATGTTCGCGGCGTGAAGCACGGCACCATCGGACGCCCCATGACCGGACAGACGGTGCGCGTGGTGGATCCCGACACCGGTGTGGACCTTCCCGTCGGCGAGGGCGGCCTGCTGCTGGTCAAGGGACCGAATGTCATGCTGGGATACCTGAACGATCCCCAGAAGACCGCCGCCGTGATAAAAGACGGCTGGTACTCCACCGGAGACATCGCCGCGCTCGACGAGGACGGGTTCATCACCATCACCGACCGGCTGGCCCGGTTCAGCAAAATTGGCGGCGAGATGGTCCCGCACACGAAGGTCGAGGAAGTCCTCCACGAACTGCTCGGACTCACCGAGCAGGCGCTGGTCGTCGCCAGTGTGCCGGACAGCGCCAAGGGCGAGCGGCTTGTCGTGCTGCACACGCTCACCGACGAACAACTGGAAGAGCTGGAGGCGAAGATCGCCGATTCCGAACTGCCGAATCTCTGGAGGCCGCGCGCCACGTCCTACTTCCGCATTGACGCCATTCCCGTGCTCGGCACCGGAAAGCTGGACCTCAAACAGGCCAAGAAGATGGCGCTGGCACTGGACACCGGCGAGTAACCCGCAACACGACACGGCTGCATCCGTTCTTCTGTTGAGTGCGGTGGCCATGCCGCGGCACTCAAGAGTGCCCGTTTTCGTGGCGTGCTCTGGAGTCTCTTGCATTGTCAATTGTCAATTGTCCACTGTCCATTTGTCATTCGCGTCTTGTCCGCATTCTGTGTGTGCTGCTGGCATTTACCGTTGGAGGTGCCGCCGTGGGTCTCTTGTTCTGGAACCAGATCGCTGAACGAAAGATGGCGGCCTATGACGCCGTCCGGCCGCGCGACCCGCAAACCGGCATTCTACGCGGTGCCGAGCCGGGCGATTTCGGACCGGAAAATGCGCGCGGCGCGGTGCTGTTCATCCACGGTTTTGGAGGCTGCGGAAACAACTTCGAGCTGCTTCCCCAACGGGTTGCCGAATCCGGCTGGCACGCCCGGGTGATGCTGCTGCCGGGGCACGGCACCCACCCGTCCGAATTCGAGCAAACCACCGCCGACCAGATGCTTGATGCGGTGCTTGATGAGGCACGGCAGTTGCTTCGTAAACATGAGAAGGTGGTGCTGCTTGGGCATTCCATGGGCGGCGCGCTCGCCACCCTCGCCGCGGCCCGGCTGCCCGAGACCGCCGGCCTCATCCTTGGGGCGCCCTATTACGCCATCACCCCCCGCTGGTACTACATACTCGCACCCGAAACCTGGATTCGCCAAGGACCTCTGCTGACGCGCTGGGTCCACGTGAGCCCCGACCGCCAGCCCGTATTCCGCCGCGAGGTCAGCCGCGACATCATTTCCTACGGCTGGGCGCCCACAAGGGCCGCCGTGACCGCCATGGGCATCGCCGCGCAGGCCGCCGACAGCGCAGCGCTCCTCAAGACAAAACAGCCCGTGCTCCTGCTGCATGGACGCAGGGACGAAGTCACCTGGCCCGACGCCGCCGTGCGCGCCGTCAACGGCATGGCGTCAGCGGACAAACGCATAGTCCTGTTCGACAACTCGAACCACATCCTCTTCTGGGACTACGAGCGCGAGGCCGTCACGACGGAAGTGCTGGCTTTTCTAAAGACACTGCGATAATCCAGATCGGAAGAGCGTCGTGTAGGGAAAGAGTGTAGATCTCGGTGGTCG
>CALDSM010000011.1 GCA_937923585.1 uncultured bacterium | reverse complement strand
AATACTGCGGCAACCAGTTGTTGATCAACCCGCCCGCCAGCGGCGCGCCCGCCGCGGCAAATCCGCCGGTGGCCGTTCCAATGACGCCGCTGGAGTCGCGCACTTCGGGCAGCACGGACCGGGGCACATTCAGCGCGGCCAGCAGTTCATCGTCCCAGTCGCCGGTGTGGATGTTGAACAGCAGCGTGCGCGACGCGTTCGACGCGTCGGTCACATGCGCCGCGCCGCCGGTGATGTTCCAGGCCAGCCAGGTGTCCACGGTGCCGAAGGCCAGTTCCCCGCGCTCGGCGCGTTCCCGCGCGCCGGCGACATGGTCGAGAATCCAGCGCAGTTTTGTGCCCGAGAAATAGGGATCCAGCAGCAGCCCGGTCCGGGCGCGGAACAGGTCCTCCAACCCGGCGGTGCGCAGTTCATCGCACAACGCCGCCGTGCGGCGGTCCTGCCAGACAATCGCGTTGTATATGGGCTCGCCGGTGGCCCGGTCCCAGACCAGCGTCGTCTCGCGCTGGTTGGTGATGCCTATGGCCGCGATGTCGCCCGCCGCCGCACCGGCGGCCTTTATGGCCTCCGCCGCCACCTCCGACTGCGTAGTCCACAAATCTCCCGGGCGATGCTCGACCCAGCCCGGCTGCGGAAAGATCTGCTCGAATTCCCGTTGCGCCGTGGCCACCGCGTGGCCGCCCCGGTCAAACAGAATCGCCCGCGAACTTGTCGTTCCCTGGTCAAGCGCAAGCACGTACTTCGACATCACCGGCCCTCCGTTCTTGCCGCCGCGCAACGCGGCCGCGATTGTGATTCCATTCTACGGGATGAGGGGGTGCGAGAGAAAAGCAATGCCGACATGTCTGGCATATACTCGCGCCGGAGAGTCATGGCATGGTGAACATGATGGCGTTCCCGCCTGCCGCTGTTCTCTATGATCTGAGTTTCCTACCCCTGATTTCCGATGGTAAACAGGCATATTTCGGGACGGCAGAGAAAGCGCACTTGCGGCGCGTAAGGGGGCTCAAGGCCCAAACCGCGGCTGGTGTAATTGGTCATGCCGCCAATTTGGTGTCTGCCCGCCTCGAACCGTTTGCCGGTCTTGGCCAGCGTGATGATGGCGCCCCAAAACGGCAGGCGCACCTGTCCGCCGTGGGTGTGGCCGCAAAGGTAGAGGTCCGCCCCTCTTCGGGCGGCTTCTTCAGCCTTGTCAGGCGTGTGGTTCATCACGATACGGTAATCGGCATTCTTCATGGATTCGATGACCTGACTGCACGAGCCCGTCCAGGCCAATCCTGCCAAGGCGATCATCTTGTCTCCATGGCGCAGCGTCACGACTTCGTCCTGAAGCATCCTGAGATGCGGAGCGGCCTCATGGAGCGCCCCAACATTGTCAAAGCCCACACAACCAAACACGCCAAGCGGGGCATGTACCTGTGACAGCACCCTGCGGAGCG
Organism: uncultured bacterium; assembly: GCA_937923585.1. Lineage (GTDB taxonomy): Bacteria > Hydrogenedentota > Hydrogenedentia > Hydrogenedentales > CAITNO01 > CAITNO01. The sequence continues at coordinate 8,971 of CALDSM010000011.1, read as the reverse complement.
AAGGGACATCGGCACCGCCCAGTTGATGGATGTCTCCGGTAATGACAATGAGATCCGGCTTGAGTGTTGCGATTTGGTCCAGCATCCATTGGTCGCGGGAGGGGAAATCTGGCTGCAAGTGCAGGTCGGACAGGTGCAGCAGGCGCAGCGGCGGATCAAGCGGGCCTGCCACGCTTTCCCGGTTCAGTTCGGGCCAGTTGGGCTCGACGAGGAATCCCCATCCGAACACAAACGCGTAAGCAATCGCGCCGAGCAGTGTCCAAAGAAGGAACCGTCTCCCGGCAACAGACCTCGCCGTGACACTCTGATGAGGCCGCAACACCCTGAAGAGGAAGAGTAAGCCGGGAACGGCGGGAGCCACAAATGCCAAAACGAATAGAGCAAAACCCACAGTCTCATAGTGTTCGTCAAACATGGCCGGATGATAGCAGGCATCGGGCGGCGGATACGAGAAGAATGGGGCGCGGATTTCGGGACGACCGGCAACTGATGCCGGGGCTTTCGGCGCTAATGCCCGCCTTGCCCGCCGCATTCACGTCCATGCACTCCGTGCAGGTATTGGGGCTCCGCTTTCATGTCCGCTCTTCGTGGAAATGTCGTCCCGGAAGGGGTTATCCTTCGGAGGCAGGAGATAGACCGCGCTGCCGTCCGTTTCTGCGAACTCAACGGCCGGTCTTTCCTGCTGATGCATGGTTGTGCATCGTTTCCATTCAACATGCGGCATTCAGGAGTGTGCAGAGATGAGAGAGAAGTCCTTGTTCGTTCGCAGGTGGTTTGTTGCGGCCGTGCTGTTTGCCTCGGCGCTGCCGGGCCTTGCGGAAACCAGGAGCGTGCTGATTCTGCACACGAACGACCTTCACGGCCGCATCCGCCCCGGGCGCTTTGACGTGGGGGGCATGCCCTATGTCTCCGGCTACATCCATCAGGTGCGCGAAACGCACAAGGACGTGCTCGTGCTGGACGCCGGTGACGTGACGGAGAAGGGCGACATGCTCTCCTACATGACACACAACACCGTCATGTATGAGGCGATGAACGCGGCCGGATACGACGCCGCCGCGCCGGGCAACCACGACATGCGCGATCCCCTCTATCTCGGCGAGGGCGTCAAGGCAGCCCCGAAGGTCTCCTTCATATGCCTCAATGCGCACCGCAGGGAGGGCATTCCCATCCTCGATCCGTCCAAGGTCTTCACCGTAAACGGTGTGCGCGTGGCGGTGATCGGCCTCACGGTCAAGACAGCCGATGATGCCGAAAGCACGCTGGGCGACGGGGAATGCATGGACCGCCTTGCGGCGGAGGTCGGCCGCGTCGAACCCCTGTCGGACATTCAAGTAATCCTGTGCCACCTGAGCTCCAAAGTGTGCCTGGGCATTGCGAAGCGGGTTCCGGCGGTGGACCTGTTCGTCAGCGGACACTCGCACGAACTGCTGACCAAACCCGTCCGCACCGATGGGGGGGCGCTAATCGTGCAGGCGGGCCAGTATGCGGAACACGTGGGGCGCGTCGAAATGCAGGTGGATGTGGCGTCGCACCAACTGAAACAGGCGGACGTGTCGCTGGTGAAGATGGACCCGTCGGCCGTCCCGTGCGACAAGGAGGTGCTGGCGCTCATTGCAGCGCGCGAAAAGGCCGTTTGCCCCGAAGCGGGCCGCGTCGTCGCCCGGTGCGACGAAGCCATGTCCGGACCCGAGTTCGGACCGCTTGCGGCCGAAGCGCTGCGCCGCTCCGCGAAGACCGACGTGGGCCTCTTCAACGGACCCTATGTGTTCCGTGCCGACCTGCCCAAGGGCGACGTCAACATCGGCGACATCTTCCTCGCCGGCGGCTTTCGCGGCTACAAAATGGTCACCACGACGCTGACCGGGAAGGAAATCGAATCCTATCTCACGCCCGCGCCGGGCAAGGCGAAGTCGGGCGAATCGTGGCACGGATTTGACGCGAAAATTGAGCGGGCCGACGGCGCATGGAAAGTCACCAGTTCGCTTGACCCCGAGAAGCAATACTCGGTGGTCATTGCTGCGCTGGAATGGGAAAAGCTGTACGAGCCCGACAACAGCGGCGCCGCCGGGAAAGTGCTGGAACCGTGCGCGTTCACCTTCACCGATTCCATGGTTGATTACATCAGTGCAAATGTCCCCAAAGAGACCTCGTTGAACGCGTATGTGAAGTCCATGCCGAAGAACGGCTGTGAACTGCGGTGACTGGAAGTCATCCTGAAACCTCCGTTCCGCGGCAAGGTGCCCGGAACCCGCAATAATGGCCTGCATCACCGTCATTCCCGCGAAAGCGGGAACCCAGTCTTTTGGCGAGAGCACTGGATCCCCGCCTTCGCGGGGATGACGGCAAAGGTGGTCGTTGGGCGGAAGCAAGAGATGCTGCACGGGTTTTGGATAGGCTCTGGGCAGCATGGGTAATTCAACGGGCGGTCGGCAAGTCCGTCGGCAAACGACTCGATTTTGGAGTGCGGCAGCAACGACGCCGCTTTGGCTGGGCGGACGCAATGCGTCCGCCGTCGGGGCTGTCGCGCCGTAGAGGAAAAGCGGCGTCGTTGCCGCCGCACTCCAAAATGATGGTGGCACCGGTCTCTATAGGGAAGAATCTGCAAATCTCAGAAGCGAGGTATACGATGAAGAATGCGACCTGGTTGGCGGTGTGTTGTGGCGTGTTTTGCCTGGCCGTCGGCGCACACGCCGTTGACCTCAAAGCCAAGAACGCGCCCAAGAACGGGCTGTGGCTGGACTCGCTCGACTTCTCCGCGCGGGAGCAGGGTGCCCGGCGGCCGCCAAGGGACAAAGCGGTTGTGGGAGAGCCCCTGAAACTGGGCGGCGTCCGGTATGCGCACGGCATCGGCACGCGCGCCGTCAGTGAATACCTCATTGACCTCAAGGGCTGCGCAACGCGGTTTGACGTGGCCGCGGGCGTGGATGACGACACCTCGACGGACGGCGCGGTGCTGTTTGAGGTGTGGACCGAGGACGGCAAGGCCGCCGAAACCGGTGTCATGCGGAACGGCGACAAGCCCAAGAAGCTGTCGGCGGATCTGACCGGCAGGCGCTATCTGCTCCTGCAGGTGCTGGACGGCGGCGACGGCACCCGCTTTGTGCGGGCCGTCTGGGCCGGCGCGCTGCTCACGCTGTCGCCGGATGCGAAGGAATCGCCGGCCGTCGTGGTCTGCGCCGATGAACCGACGCCTTCAATTCTGCACAGTGACCCGCCGGAACCCCGCATTCACGGACCCCGCGTGACCGGCGCCACACCCGGCCGCCCCTTCCTGTTCCTGATCCCGGCGACGGGCGAAGGGCCGCTTTCATTTGCCGCCCAGAATCTGCCCGAAGGCCTGGCGCTTGACCCGAAGACGGGGATCATTTCCGGCGCGTTGAAGCAGGCGGGCACAACGGACGTCCTGCTGTCCGTGTCGGGAGCGAAGGGAAGCAGTTCGCGCAGGCTGACCATCATTGGCGGCGAGCGCAAGCTCGCGCAGACACCGCCAATGGGCTGGAATTCCTGGAACGTGTGGGCCCGCGCCGTGGATGACGCCAAGGTGCGCGCCGCGGCCGATGCCCTGGCATCCACCGGCCTCGCCGCGCACGGCTTTCAATTTGTGAACATTGACGACGCGTGGGAGGGCGATCGCGATGCCGGCGGCGAGATCCGCGCGAACGAGAAGTTCCCCGACATGAAGGGGCTGGCCGACTACATCCATGCGAAGGGGCTCCGTTTCGGCGTCTATTCGTCGCCGGGGCCGCTGACCTGCGCGGACTTCGCCGGCAGCTACCAGCACGAGCAGCAGGATGCGAACACCTACGCCGCGTGGGGCGTGGACTACCTCAAGTACGACCTGTGCAGCTACCGCGACATCGCCAAGGTCGCCGTGCTGGATGTGCTCCAAAAGCCTTATTTCGTCATGCGCGAGGCGCTTGACCGCTGCGGGCGCGACATCGTCTACAGCATCTGCGAGTACGGCCGGGGCGATGTGTGGAAATGGGGCGAAGAGGTGGGCGGCAACCTGTGGCGCACGACCGGCGACATCGGCGACACATGGCGGAGCGTGTCGGCCATCGGTTTCGCGCAGTCGGACCTGGCGCCCCACGCGGGGCCGGGGCACTGGAACGACCCCGACATGCTCGTCGTCGGCAAGGTCGGCTGGGGGCCGACCCTCAAGCCGACCAAACTCACGCCGAACGAGCAAATCACGCACATCACGCTCTGGTGCATGCTCGCCGCGCCGCTGCTGATCGGCTGTGATCTGGCGCAGATGGACGACTTCACCAGGGCGCTGCTCACGAACGACGAAGTGCTCGATGTGGACCAAGACCCCCTCGGCAGGCAGGGCGCGCGCCGCGCGCAGGACGGCCTCACCGAAGTCTGGACGCGTCCGCTCAGCGACGGCACCACGGCCGTCGCGCTGTTCAACCGCGCCGCGCTCCAGCGGCCCGTCACGGTCCGGTGGGCCGACATCGGCATTGCGGGCAAACAGCCCGTGCGCGATTTGTGGCAGTGGAAAGACCTTGAACCGACAGCAGGCTCCCTGACGCTCGACGTGCCCGGCCACGGCGCCGTGCTGCTCAAGGTCGGCGCGCCACCGAAAGAGTAGGGCCTACTTCGCGACCGTGCTTGCCGTTGGCTGTACCGTTTGACCGGGCCCGGGTCCGGACTGCTGAGGGAAATAGACGCACACGGCCGGGTGCATGGTGTACAGGCGGAAGCCTGTGTCGTCCTCGACGAGCACCGGGCTGGACTTGTCACCGCGGATGAGCGGATTGCCCGCGTACTTCTGCCAGTGGATGAGGTCCGTCGAGGCGGCGATCGCCGAGGTCCAGTCCGCGGTATTTGTGTTGGGCACGAGGCCGTGGTAGTAGGCGTAATAGACCCCATCGCGCTTCACGACCTGGTCCATGGCGATCATCTTCTTGTCATATGCGTCGGGACCGCAATGGAGCACCGGCTCATCCTGTACGTTGGTCCAGGTCTTGAGGTCCTTGGAAGCGGCGAGCCAGATGGCCACATCGTTCCGCTCGTAGAAGAGATACCAGGTGCCGTCTTCGTGATACGCCGCGGGCGTGCCGAAGGGCCCGGGCGCGATGGGCTCGCCATTCTTCTTGTGGATGTCTATCCTGCCCTGCTCTTTCCAGTGGATGCGGTCGGTGGAGGTGAGCCGGTGCGCCTCGTCGTTCCCGCCCTCGGCAAACATGTGGTAGGTGCCGTCCACCTTCACGATGTTCACGTCCTCCGCCCAGACGTCTGAAATGATGGGGTTGCCGGGATGACGCTCCCAGTGGATGCCGTCCCTCGAAACGGCGTAACCGAGCTTTCTCGTCTCGTCGCCCTTGGTCTGGTATCCCGTGTACCAAAGGTGGTAGGCACCGTCCTCGTACATGATCCAGCCGCGCTCGCGGATGTTCTCATCCCAGTGGCCGGGACCGGCGGCCTCGAAGACGGGGTTGTGTTCATAGGGTGTGAAGGAGACCAGTTCCGGCGGGAAGGGCAGCGGGGCACCTTCCTTTGCCGGGGTGGGTGCCGCCGCCGCGGGCGTCGAAAGCCGACGACAGTCGCCGGAAAGCGCGGCCAGCGATTCCAGCACGGCGTCGGGCCCGTCCTGAAGCGCGACCTTGGCGTGTCCCACGTTGTCATGCCAATAGGCGACATCCACGGGCGTGTCGGGGTGAAGTGCGAAACCCACACCGTCAAACGCCTTCAACCCGCCCGCGGCCAGGGCATCCAGCCGGCCATCGGCGGTGAAGCGAACCGCCAGCACGCCCCGTGCCTCCACCGTAAACTTCTGCCCGGCAACCTCGAATGCGCCTGTAATGGGATCGCCTGCGGTGTCGGTCTTGCCGGAGAGAAAGACCTCGGTGCCGTCGGTGAGCCGGATGCGTCCTTCCCGTCCGGGGCTGGCGGTTTTGTTGGAAAGATGCTGCTTTGCGGGCGTGCAGGGGGCGATGTTGCGCTCATGCAGGGCTTCGATCACCCTGGCCGCCGCCTGCGCGGCGTCGCCGCATGCGGTCATGGACGGGGGAAGCGCCGCCGCGCCGTCGAAGTCCCGGGCGTCGAAATTGCGCGTCCAGCCGCCGACGCGGAACAGCGCGGTGGCGGTGGCCTTGTTGAAGAACGCCGCCGTTTCCGGCTGCTCGAACTCGGGATGATAGAGGACCGCGGCGGCGTAGCGCTGTTTGCCGTATACGACAGCGCCGTCTTCGGCGACCTTGAGCGCGCCGGACGCGATTTCGCTGGTGGGGACCAGGTCCGCGTAATGGCCCGCCTGCCAGAGGGCGTCCGTCACGCCGAGGCCGACGTCATTGTAGGCCGGGCCGGCCCAGTTCATGGCGCAGGCGTGGCCGAACACCACCGCGACAGGACAGTCAATGGGCGCATGGGTGATCAGTTGCAGGAGGCGGATGCGGCTCTCCCCCGCCACGATGTCCGGCGCAAGCAGGTTGCCGCTGCGGGCGATGCGGTCCAGACCCTCCGGTGCCGGGTAGATGGGATGATAGTTGATGCGGCCCCCGCCCAGGGCATGGGTCCACAGGCTCTCACGGTAACGGTCCGCGTCGGTGGCATAGTACTGGTTATACCAGACCGGACTGCCCCACTTCTTGGCGAGCGCGGTGCGTGCGGCAAAGGGCGTTTCCTCGTCGGTCTGACCCCAGTCGCGCCTGGCGGACCACCAGTCCAGCCCGTTCTTCTTGAACTCGGACGGGCCGGGATAGGACACCCAGGTCGCGTGGGTCACCACGGCGGCGTCGGGCCCGAAGAACTCCTTCGCCAGGCTGTAGAAATGCTCCTCAATGGCCGCGTTGCGCTCGCGCGAGGTCTTGAGCAGCACGTTGATGGCGGCCTGGCGTTCGCGCCCGCGGCCCTGTTCGCCCGCGTGCATCAGGAGGCAGTCGCGCACGAGATCGCGGCCGCCGGTCACGCCGGCGTAGGCCTCGGCGCGTGCCTGCGAGAACCAGAAATCGTTCTTTGCCGGGCATCCGCCGTGGCAGGGCGGGAAACCCCACTCGTCCTTCATGAGCCCGGCAAGCGGCACGTCTGCGTACTGCTGCACGATTGCCCGCTGAAAGTCGAGCAGGTGGGGCGCGTAGACATCCGGCGTGAGCAGCGAGAATGCGGCCATCACGCAGGCGGTGCGCCCGTCGGTGGTGGCGTCGCAGGGAATGGCAACGCGGACCTCCTTCTCAGAGGCGCTCTTCAGAGTACAATGCGCCGTGATGTCCCTGACCGTGTCCGGCAGAATGCCCTTGTCTTCCACGGCATAGGCATAGACGCGCACCAGACGCCCGGACAGCGGCACATAGGGCGTGGTGTTGCCTGTCATGTGGTCGGTGAGCGTTTCCGACGGAATGGCGAATTCCACCTCGCCCGATGCCTGAAGGGGCACGGTGCGCAGCCGGAGCATTTCCTGCTGTTCGCCGGGATACTGGCTGCGGAACGCCTCACGCGCCAGCCGGACATCGAGATCGAGCGCCACCTTGAGGCCGCGCCCGCACGCATAGGCCACGGCCGCCTTCACCTGGTCATGAAAGGCGGGCTCGGTGATCTCCCGGCGGTTGACGCGGAAACTTGTTGTCAGCAGGTCATAAGGGGAGCGTTCGGAAAAGAGGTCCACGTATTTCTTGTAGCCGTCCGGATCGAAGAAGTCATCACTGCAAAACCATGCGCCAATGGTGGGCTGCACGCCGTCCGGCAGGCCGAACGCGGCGGAGGCCGCCGCCGGAAGACAGATTGGAACACTCATCAAGGCGGCTAACAGCACAAGCGCAGCAGGGGAAACCCAAGACTTTGAAAGCATGTCTGAATGACTCCAGTTTACTGTAACGTTTTCTCGTGTCGGTCCGTGTTCGTCCGTGCCGCCCTTCGCGCCCGGACGCCGAACTCGGCGTAGGCCTGGAACAGCGCCTCAACGTTTTCCATCGGCGTGTCGGTCTGGATGTTGTGGGCCGTACACAGGATGTATCCGCCATTGCCGGCCAACTTCGCGATGCGGTCCCTCACCTCGTTGCGCACATCGTCCGCGCTGCCATAGGGGAGTGTCTTCTGGATGGAGATGCCCCCGTGGAACGCGATGTCCCGGCCGAACTCGGCCTTCAGGCGTGCATAGTCCATGCCCTGCACGTCGGGCTGCAGCGGGTTGAGGATGTCGAGCCCGCATTCGATAAAGTCCGGGATGAGGCCTGCGATGCTGCCGCAGGTGTGGTGGGCCACTTTGCAGCCGAATTCGTGGCCAATCGCGATGAAGCGGCGGAAACCGTCGCCGAGCATTTCACGCCACGTTTCCCCGGACATGAAGGTGTTCTGCTGCGTGCCGAAATCGTCCCCCGTGAACACGATGTCTATGTTGCCGTCCGCCGCTTCGAGCGTTCGGCGCATGTACTCGCAGTAGAATTCGGTGATGCGACGAAAGATGGCGCGCGCGATGTCCGGGTTGAGGTAGAGATCCATCAGGATCGTATCCACGCCCCGAAGATACATGGCCGGCTTGAGTTGGGCGCACCGGTTGAGCCGGTCGCCCATAAAGACGACGGTCTTTCCCAGTTCACGCGCCTGGCGTGCCTGTTCGCGCACCGGTGCGTAGTCAAACCAGTCGGGGCTGGGCCACTTGGCGTAGCGCTCGACTTCCCCGACGGTGGTTGCGCCCTCGAGGGGAAACGCGGCCACTTCGCTGTAGGTGCCCTGTTGATCGCCCTGGCCGTAGGGGACCCGCTGGCGCGGCACACCGAAATGGTCCTCCTTGGAACCGTCGGCCCGCACCACGGGCTCGGGGCCGATGTACGCGGGGCCGTCTATGTAGCGCAAGTCCGCGCCGAGGTGTTGAAGCAGTGCCTCTTTCGACGGAAGACCGAAGCGGCTCAGAAGTCTTGCGGTGACTTCGGGGGAGGCCCAGTAGTCAACGGGCACGCGGTCAGGTTCGGCATGTGAAAGTGAGATCGGAAGAGCGTCGTGTAGGGAAAGAGTGTAGATCTCGGTGGTC
>CALDSM010000010.1 GCA_937923585.1 uncultured bacterium | reverse complement strand
CAGGCGAAGGCGGTGGCGCAGATCCGCGGGGTGGATTTGCCGGGCGTGTATGCGCTGAAAGGTGCTGAGGAATTGGCGGCGGTGGCCAATGCCGGCGGCATCGGCCCGTGCAGGGTGTGTGGCTCTGTGGACGAACTCTGCAAGAACGTGGACGCGGTGGCGGTGTTCGCGCCAAACATGGCCCGGATTGACCTGATGAAGCAGATTGCGGCGTCGGTGAAGGCGGGCGCGGCGCTGAAGGGCATCATCTGCGAGAAGCCGCTGGGCCGGACGGTGGCGGAGGCGAACGAGATCGTCGCCATTGCCGCTTCGACCGGGCTGCCGACGGCGTATTTCGAAAACCAGGTGCATATGAAGGGTATCCGGGCGCAGATGGAGCAGTTGAAGCAGGTGCAGACGCAGATGGGCCCGCTGGCGCTGGCGCGCAGCGCCGAAGAGCATTCCGGGCCGCACGAGCCGTGGTTCTGGGACCCGACGCGGCAGGGCGGCGGTGTGCTTTCGGACATGGGCTGCCACAGCATCGCGGTCGGCTGGTACGTGCTCAACCCGACCGGCAAGCCGGTGGACTTTCTTGAGCCGGTGTCGGTGAGCGCAGTCACGTCGCTGCTCAAGTGGGGCGTGCCCAAGTACCGCGATGAACTGATGAAGCGGATGGGTGTGGACTACGGCAAGACGCCGGCCGAGGATTTCGCCACCGGCATTGTCACGTTCAAGAACCCGGAGACGGGCCAGTTGGTGCAGGCGCAGTTCACGAATTCGTGGATGTACGACAAGCAGGGTCTTCGCCTCATGATGGACGGGCTTGGACCGGGCTACGCGTTTGAACTGAACTCGCTCAAGTCGCCGCTCGAAATCTTTATCGGCGACCAGGCCGCCGAAGCGGCCGCAGACGCCGAACTGGCGCTCGAAAAGTCCACGGCCAGCCGCGGACTGCTCGCCGTCGAGACGAACGAGGCGGACCTTTACGGCTATGTGGACGAGATTCAGGATGCGGTGAAGTGCTTCAGCGAAGGCAAGGACGGGTTCCTGAACTTTGCCTACGGCGCCAAGATCACCATGCTCTGCCAGGCCGCCTATATGGCCGCCGAGAAGGGCAAGACCATTGACCTCACCGACCCGGCAGTGCAGGAGGAGTTGAAGGGGTACACGTCGCTCATCGCGCAGGGGCGCGGGGGGGAAGTGCTTTTCTAATGGATAATTGACAATGGACAATTGACAATTTGGGAAGAATACGATTCCGCCCTTTCGGTTGCTTCCGGGAGGGCGGACTTCTTACTGGGAGCGCCGGCATCCTTGCCGGCTCTTGTCGCGTAGGACGGTGGGTTTCGTTTCGCTTTGCTCCACTTCACCCACCTTACGAGATTATTTTGCCGGCGCCTTGTCTTTCGCGTCGAGTGCCTTCTCTATTGCAGCGACCACTTCGTCCGAGTCCGGCTTCACTTTGGGGTGGAAACGATTGATTACTTTGCCTTCAGGGCCGATGATGAACTTGCCAAAGTTCCACTCAATATCCCCGGAGAAGCCCGGGTTGGTCTTTTCGCTGGTCAACCACGCATACAGGGGCGCGATTTCTTCGCCTTTCACCGATATTTTGGAGAACATGGGAAAGGTCACGTTGTACTTGGTGGTGCAGAACATCTTGATGTCCCCGTCCGTGCCGGGTTCCTGGCTCAGGAAATTGTTCGCGGGAAACCCGAGAATGACGAAGCCTCTGTCCTTGTACTTCTCGTAGAGGGATTCCAGCGCGGCATACTGCGGGGTCAGGCCGCATTTCGAGGCGACATTGACGATCATGACGACCTTGCCCTTGTATGCGGTGAGTTCAACCTCCTTGCCTTCGATGTTCTTCACCTTCAAATCCAGCGGGCTGGCCACGTTGGGCGGTTCGACAGAAAGCGTTGAAATCGAAAACCCCACCAGCGGGGCGATAACGCTGGCCGCTGAGAGCATTTTTGCGAGGATTGCCATGGCTCATTCTCCTTTCGTCAAACCAACACGGAGGGAGCGTCCTTTCTTCCACCGGCGCGGTGTGGGGGAGCCGTTTTTTCCCCGAAGAGCGTCAAGAATTTGGACTTGCGCCATTCCACGTCCACACGGTATACTTTGCGCCCTTAGTCTGCCCCGATTCCAAGTGGTGTCCTGAACTGTACTTATGGCCCGGGACACGGGCTATCCAACCCTTAGCGGAGGCTTTTGCATGGCTACGATGAATCCGGACAAGGTGCGCAGCGTTGGCATTGTCGGCCACGGCGGCGTGGGGAAGACCACGTTGGTGGAGCGCATACTCCACAACCTGGGCATCACCAGCCGCCTGGGCAGCATTGAAGAAGGCAACACGGTGTGCGATTACCTTGAGGAAGAGGTGGAGCGCAAGTGCACCATCGCGATGAAGCTGGTCAATATCACCTGGAACGACAGCCGCATTCATCTTATTGATCATCCCGGCTACGTTGATTTCCTTGGGGAGGTTGCCGCCTCGACACCGCTGATGGACGGACTCGTCATCACCGTGGATGCGTCAGTGGGCGTGCAGGTGGGCACGGACAACGCGGTCAAATATGCGGACCGGTTCAACGTTCCCCGCGCATTCTTTGTCAACAAGCTTGACCGCGAGCACACGGACTTCATGGAAGTGGTGAAACAGCTTCAGGACACCTACGGCAAGCACTGCGTGCCGCTCGTGGTTCCCGTCGGCGCGGGCGCCGGGCTCAAGGGTGTCGTGAACGTCGTCAAGGGCGACACCTCCGCGGTTGCCGACGCGGAGGCGATCAAGGAAAGCCTTGTCGAGGCCGTCGCCGAGACCGACGAAGAGTTGACGATCAAGTACCTTGAGACGCTGGAGCTTTCCCCCGAGGAGTTCACGCAGGGGCTCCAGGCCGGCATCACCACCGGCAAGATAGTCCCGATCGTCGCCGGCAGCGTTGCGATGAACTTCGGCATCAAGGAACTGCTTGACATCATCGCCGAGTCCTTCCCCAGCCCGCTGGCCCGCAAAGTCGTCGCCAGGGACTCGAATGGGAACGAGGTTGAGGTGAAGGTCGGCGTCAATGAGCCGTTCTTCGCGCAGGTGTTCCGCCAGGTGGTGGACCCCTACGTGGGCCATCTGACCCTGTTCCGCGTCCTGAGCGGCACGCTCAAGTCGGAATCGGAATTCTACAACGTCACCACGAACACCAAGGAGCGCACGGGCAAGATCTACCTGCTGCGCGGCAAGGAGCAGGTGCAGGTGGACGAGGTCGGTCCGGGCGACCTGGCCGCCATGACGAAACTGAAAAACACCCACTTCGGCGACACGCTTTCGGTGACCGGCTGCAACGACACGATGCCGCCCATCGAACTGCCGACGGCGATGGTCAAGCTGGCCATCCTGCCCAAGGCCCGCGCGGACGAGGACAAGATCGGCGAGGCGCTCAACCGCGTGGCCGAGGAGGATCCGACCTTCACGCACTACCGCGATCCGGACACCAACGAGCATGTGATTCGCGGCATGGGCGATCTCCAGATGGACATTCTGCTCAAGCGCATGCAGCGCAAGTTCAAGGTGGAGGCCGAGACCCGCACCCCGAAGGTGGCCTACCGCGAGACCATCAAGGGCATGGCCGAAGTGCAGGGCAAGCACAAGAAGCAGTCCGGCGGCCACGGCCAGTACGGCGACGTCTGGCTTCGGCTGAAGCCCAACGAGCGCGGCAAGGGCTACGAGTTCGTGGACAGCATCGTCGGCGGCGTGGTGCCGCGGCAGTACATACCCCATGTGGACAAGGGCAGCTATGAAACGCTGCTTCAGGGCGTCATCAGCGGCAACCCGGTGGTGGACGTGATTGTGGAGCTGTATTTCGGCTCCTTCCACGCCGTGGACTCCTCCGAAATGGCGTTCAAGACGGCGGCGCGCAAGGGCATCCAGAAGGGCGTCAAGGAGGCGAAGCCCTGCCTGCTGGAGCCCATCATGGAAATCGCCATCACGGTGCCGTCGGAGTTCATGGGCGACATCAACGGCGACCTCAACAGCCGGCGCGGCCGGCTGCTCGGCATGGACGCGGTGGGCGGCGGCCGCCAGGTCATCCGCGCGCTGGTGCCGGAGGCGGAAATCCTCCGCTACTCCACGGAACTGCGCAGCATGACGCAGGGACGCGGCAGTTACGAGCTGAAGTTCAGCCACTATGACGAAGTGCCCGAGATGGTCGCCAAGGAGATCGTCGCGGCCTACGAGAAGTCCCGGACCGGAGAGGAAGAGGACTAAGCCTTTTAGCAGACCCAGATGCAACACGTGCGCGGACGATTCCCCAGGGAGTTGTCCGCGCCGTTCATTTGTGAAGGCTACATGTTCCTGAAAACTTCGGCCACGCGCTGCACCATCCGGGCGTCCTCGCCCGTGGCCACCAGCATGAACATGCCCCTGCGCACGGCCATTGACGGGGTCTCCCTGCGTACGGCGGCCCCCATGTTCTCGGCCAGGTGCATCTGCTCGACGATGGCCGTGCCGGCGTCCTTCTTCTGGTACTCCATGGCCGTGACGATCTTTCCCTCGTTGTCAAACTGGAAGATGGCCACGTTGACGCCGTTCACGACAAGGTCGGCCTCGGCCACGGCGCGCTGTCCGGGGCTCGGCGCCATCGCATACTGGCTGACGGCCAGGCCGGCGCTCTCAAAAGCCTGTTTGGCCCGGTCAAACGTGACGGGCTTTGGCATGAGGCGCATGACAAAAGGGGCGGCGACAACCACCACGGCCAGGAAGAGGACGAACTTGATGATCTTGTTGGCGTCCATGATGTTCACTCCGATGCATGATTATGGGCCGAACTGTCACAAACAACCAAACAAACAACGCGCCGCGGCGAAATGTTCACCGCGGCGCTTTAAGATCTTCCCTGCGCGCCCCGCCATGTTCGGCCCTGACTGCGGGGCCTAGAGGGTTTTCAACACCCCGAGAATCTCGGTGAAAATGGCGTCGGGGGAGGCGCTTCCGTTGACGTTCTTGAGCACGCCCTGCTTCCCGTAAAACTCAATGATGGGCTCAGTAATCTGGTGGTAGTTGACCAAGCGGGCCAGAACCGTTTCAGCCTTGTCGTCGTCGCGCTGGATTAGGCGCGCGGCCACCTCCGGCGGCGGCGGGCTGAACTTCAGGCTGTAGATGGCGCCGGTCTCCGGGTCCGTGCGGCGGGCGCTGAGCCGGTCCACGATTTCCGAGTCGGGAACGTCCACGTTGATGGCCGCGTCTATTTTGTCGCCCCGCTTGTCGAGAAACGCCGTGAGCATCTCGGCTTGCGGAATGGAGCGCGGGAATCCGTCTAGAATGTATCCGCCCGCACAGTCTTCCCACGTAAGGCGGTCCGCCACTATCTCACAGGTCAGTTCGTCGGGCACGAGCGCGCCGCTGTTCATATAGCCTTGGGCCTTCAGTCCGAGGGGCGTGCCGTCCTTGAGGTTCTTGCGGAAAATGTCGCCCGTGGAGATGTGCGGAACCTTCAGTTCCTGGGCCATGCGCACAGCCTGTGTGCCCTTTCCCGCGCCGGGAGCGCCCAGCATGACAATTCGGAATCCCATTGCCGATCCTTTCTGCTGGCGATAGCTTCGCCAAGGTTGATTTGATTGACCGAAAGACGAATAGGGACAAATCCCCGCGGCGGGAGTATAGCATACCGGACACCCGGACTTCCCCGCGTGTTTAGCACAATTCGTTTTGGGGTTTGGCCTCGCATTGGCGTATAATTCCCACTGTTCATCATTGCCCGCTCGATCGGGCGGCCCATTCAGACCGGGGCCGGGCAGATGGCGCAACGGTCCCGCGTTCAACGACCGCACCAACCAAGGAGAGAAGACTATGACGGAACGGGTGTTTAATTTTTCGGCAGGCCCGGCGGCACTGCCGCTGCCGGTGCTGGAGCAGGCACAGGCCGAACTGCTTTGCTATCCGGGCGCGGGTGCGTCCGTGATGGAGATCAGCCACCGTTCCAAGGCCTTCGCCAAAATTCTCGGCGACGCGAAGGCGGACATCAAGGCGCTGCTCAACCTGTCCGACGACTACGAGGTGCTGTTTACGCCGGGCGGGGCGACGCTTCAGTTCTCCATGCTGGCGATGAACTTCCTTGCCGGCAGGACGGCGGACTACGTCAATGTCGGTTCCTGGGCGAGCAAGGCGATGAAGGATGCCCAGCGTTTTGGCACCACGCGGACTGCGTGGTCGGGCAAGGCCGACAATTACGTGCGCATGCCGGAAGACGGCGAACTGGACCTGGACCCGGCGGCGGAATATGTGCATATCACGTCCAATGAGACGATTCAGGGCATCGAGATAATCGGGGAGCCCGACGTCAAGGGCAAGCCGCTGTTCTGCGACGCCTCGTCCGATTTCATGTCGCGGCCCATCGCCGCCGACAAGTACGCGATGATTTACGCCGGCGCGCAGAAAAACGTGGGGCCGTCCGGCACGGCCGTGGTGATTCTTCGCAGGGACATGCTGGAGCGCGTTCCGGAAGGGCTTCCCGCGCTGCTGGACTACAAGGTCATGGTGGAGAACGATTCGCTGTACAACACGCCCTCCACGTTCACGATCTACATCATCGGCCTGGTGGCGAAGTGGCTGCGCAGCGAAATCGGCGGCCTGGAGAAGATCGCGGAAATCAATGAGAAGAAGGCGGGGTTGCTGTACGACGCCATTGACAGCAGTGGCGGATACTATCGCGGCCACGCCGACAAGGCGTACCGTTCCAAGATGAACGTGACGTTCCGGCTGCCCAGCGAGGAGCAGGAGAAGCTGTTCATTGATCAGGCCACGAAGGCGGGCTTGGACGGGTTGAAGGGACACCGGTCCGTCGGTGGTTGCCGCGCATCCATCTACAATGCAATGCCTGTTGAAGGGTGCCAGGCCCTGCGCGATTTCATGCTGGAATTCCAGCGCACAAACGGATAGTCTCGACAGCAAGAACATCTGTTGCGGCGGCAGTGTCTGGGTTTTCTGGACGCTGCCGCCGTCTTTTTCGCCGCACGGGGAAGCGGCGTCAGCGACGCGCTTCCCTTGCCCTTTGGGGATGGTCGGGCGGTTCCCACTTGGGTTAAAAGCTCAAGCCAGGGAGAAGCACGCTGAAGCGCGCTGTCCTTCTTTCCCTTGCCGTCACCCCCCGGCTAAAGCCGGGGGCAAAGAGGAGCCCGCTGAAGCGGACTAAGAAGGACAAGTCGCACGGCAGCACAGCCTTTTGAAGCAGGTTGGGGAGAGGCAGACCGCACGACGCCTGAAGATAAACCGTATTCAAGACCCGGTACCCCAAACGGAGAACATGCCGATCTTCTTGGCAGCAAAGCGAAACAATCTCGCGCCCGCGACTTCCCAGGGTTCAACTCTGGCTCCGGGAGATTTCCTCGCTTCGCCCGCAATGGCGGCAGTGACATGGCGGAATCAGGATCGTTTCAGCGCGGCAAGGAGTTTCCAGGCGCAGCGTTCCCACGTGGCTTCGCTGGCGGCGCCGCGGCCCATGGCGAGCCGGTCCTGGCGCTCGGCGGGAGTCTCATCATGGAAGCGGCGGAGTGCCTGGAATATGGAGGTTATGTTCTGGGGGTCGCAGTAGGCCGGCACATTGCCGCCCCACTCGGCGGGCGCACCGGCGCGCGTGGTGAGCACAGGTGTTCCGGCGCGCAGCGCCTCAATGACAGGGGAGCCGCAACCATCCTCAATGGCCGGATAGAGCAGCATGTCGGCGTGCTGCAGCAGCGAGGCGAGCGCCGTGTCGGGGCAGCGTTCGATGCGCAGTATGGCGCATCCGAAATCCTCCAGTTCCGGAATCTGGGAGGGGCCGGTGACGACGAGCATCGGGGGGAAGAGTTCGGGGCGCTTCTTCAGTGCATCCCGCAGGACGGGCAGGCAGGGAATCGTATAGCGGTTGATGGGAAGCAGGCCGTAGGGCGGTTTGGCAATGGGCGTGAAGCTCTTTTGGAAGACGTCGGAAACGCCCGGCGGAGCGACGAAAATCCGTTCCATGCCCAGTCCCAGGCACGCAGTGCATGACCGTTGCAGCGCATGGGAGGTACACAGAAGGCCCCCAGACTCCCGAAGCGCCTTGCGCGCGTGCCGCGACAGACGGTCGGCCGAGGCCACTTCCTTCCCGTTCGCCGCGCCCAGAAAGAGCAGATCGGTCAGGAAGAGAATCTGCATGAAGGAATGATGGGGCGGGAGGGGGCAGGACATGGGGGCAAGGACCGTGTTCACGCCCATGCGGCGCGCGGCCCGTGCCAGCAGTGCTCCACGTCCGCCGAGAAGGGCCGGATTCTGTCCCTCTATGCAAATCCGCTCAAAGTCGGGAAACGCGTCGTGCGTGCCGGGGTCGGTGAAGACCGCAATCCGCAGGCCGGGGTCCAATTGTCGTACCGCCCGGAGCGCATACTGGAGGAATCGGACTTCGATTCCGTCGTTGGGAAACGCATACGACCGCCCGTATTCCGTTAATGTGCTGACACCGAGAAACATTTCAATCCGCTCGCCGCTGCTGCTTGCCGCTGATTACTCAATATGGGTCAAATCGAGCAGGCGGTCGCGGATCGCATGCTCCTTCGCCGGCGTTGGATCCCCGTCGCAGAATTGAATCCGTCAGCGGCCGACGGGCGCGTCCAGAATCTTGTCTGCGGCGAAATTGGGGCTGTCGTGGGGAGCCCACTGTTTCGACCGTATCGGCCGATTGGAACCCCGTTTCGACGGCGAAGGGGCATAGTATAGCAACAGGGGGAATCAGTTTCGCAATCAGCGCGGTCGAAACCGCGCCGGCACCGCGGCCGGTGATGGACAGTCAGAGGTTGCGGGTGCGCATGCCGCCTCGCGTCCGGATGTCAGGCGCCTGCACCGCCCGTCGCCCAGTCAATCAGCACCTTGGCCACCTCGGGCCGGGTGAACTCCATGGGGGGCGCCTCGCCCCGGTTGAGCATTTCCCGCACTTTCGTGCCGCTGAGCATCACATGTTCCTCGGCAGTGCCGGGGCAGGTCTTCTTGCTGGCCATTTCTCCGGTCCGTTTCGAGTAGAACGTGTGGTCGAAGAAGATGGGCGTGATGCCGAGCGCGACAGGGTCCACCTCGTCGAAAATGTAGTGAGCGTCGTAAGTGCCGTAATAGTTGCCGACACCCGCATGGTCGCGGCCCACGATGAAGTGCGTGTAGCCGTAGTTCTTGCGGATGATGGCGTGCATGATGGCCTCGCGCGGGCCGGCATAGCGCATGTTCACGGGCATGATGGACAGCATCACGTGGTCCTGCGGGTAGTACTTCTCCAGCAGCACCTGGTAGCAGCGCATGCGGACATCGCCGGGGATGTCGTCGCTCTTGGTGGTGCCCATGAGCGGATGGATGAGCAGGCCGTCGCACATTTCGAGCGCGCATTTGGTCAGGTACTCGTGCGCGCGGTGAATGGGATTGCGCGTCTGGAAGGCCACGGTCCGCCGCCATTTCCGCGCATCGAACGCAGCGCGGGTCTGCGCCGGTGTCAGGTTGTATTCCTGGAATTCGACTTCGCGGTCCTGCAGGACGTCTATGTCGCCGGCGAGAAAGACGTCGCCCATGCCGGCGGTATAGGCCACGCCGGGATGGGCCGTGTCGGTGGTGCGGTACACCTTCTCGCAGAGGTGGTTCTTGTCCAGCCGGAATTTCGATGCCAGATGGAGAATGGCCACCAGGGCGCCGCGGTCGTCCTCAATGGCCACGTCGCTGCCCGGTTCGAGGGCTTTCGCCTGTTCCTCAGACACGGAAAGCAGAATGGGAATGGTCCAGGGGATGCCGGGCGCCAGTTCCATGGTGTCCAGCACGCGAAGCGTCTGTTCCTCATTCATAAATCCGGTCAGCGGGCTGAAAATGCCCTTCGCAATCCCGTCTATGTCGAAGGAGGCGTAGGCATCCACCTGGATGCGGGGAAGCGATGCCGCCAGGGCAAGGCTCTTTTCCCGGTCCACGGGGGATTGGAAGAAACGGTTTACGAGGACATTGCCGTGCGGTTGAATGCTCATCGTGTAATTCTTTCCGGGTTAGGTTCAAAGGTTACCGACGGGTACCCTGTCAGACAACCAGATTCAGTATAACAAAGCCAGACAGGTGGCTCAAAACAGAATATATCACAACATGATTAGGATTAGCAACTTTAAATCAGGGTGCCAACGTTTGAGTTCTGGCGGCTGCAATCCGTCTGCGGACGACAGCGGTCTGTTACGCCGGAAATGTCTGCCCGCACAGCGGGTTCCAATCTTGGTCAGGGCGCCAAATGGACTTTGTACTTTGGTCCAAACAAAGCCCTGTTGTCTGCATTCATGCCAATGTCAGCGGTCTGAGCGGTGGTTAAGGGGACTTCGGACAGAACGATTTCGACGATCGCCTGCTCGAACTTCTTGAGTGTCTTGGGCAGGGGCGTGCGCGTGGAGCGGACCCCGTGCACTTCCAGGAAGACCGCCCCTGGCCGGGAGGCGGCATCCTCTGTACAGAGCAAGGCGGCCTCGCCCAGGTTGGTCATGGTAATGCGGGCACGAACAGGGGCGCTGTTGCCCACCTGCACCGACGCACCGTTGCGCACCGGGGTCCAGTCTCCCGCGGCAGACTGCACCTCAACGCGGTCAAAGAAGGCATCGAGATACTTGGGGGGATAAGTTCCCGGACCGGTCAGGTTGCCCACGCCGGTCAGGGGGCAGATGGCCGAGTCGGTGCCCGTGCCGTCTGTGTGCAATCCGGGCGTGCCGCCTGCACCAATCTCACCCCAGAAGGTCTGTTCCAGTTCCTTGTAGACACCGCTCAGACCATTGGTGTGCTTGTCCCTGTCGAATGCCAGTTCCCGTGTCACGGTGGGGAGGGAGGGGGCTTCGAGGAAGGCCTTTGCGTGGTTACGTATCACCGTCGACACGGGACGGTCCGTGCCGTCCGGGTTGATGATGCCGTAGTCACTGTTTTCGTTCGTTCGGAATCCGCCCGGGTACCACCACCAGAAGATTCCGTCGGCGCCGCTCTGGATCATCATCTTGTAAAAGTCGGTGTAGAACTGTGCCTGAAACGCCAGTTTGTCCGGCGGTGTGGACATGCCGGCCATGTCCCAGGTGTGGACGCCGGCTTCGGCCCAGATCATCGGAATGGCCTGATTTGCCCAGCGGGCGTATTCGCGGGTGAACCAGCCGGGTTTCACGCGCTCCCAGTCGCCGATGCGGCCGTAGGCCTCGGGCTCAAGAACGTCCACGGCCCCGGCGAGATAGGCGAAGTCGTAAACGAAGGTGTTGGTCTGGCTGTCGGTCGGGTCGCTGGCCATGGACATGCGGAAACTCACCTGGTGGTTGGGGGCCACGCTTCTGACCAGGGTCCGGGCCGCCGAGTACTTCTCGTAGAGCAGGGTGTCGAGGAACCTGCGGTACGCGGCCACATAGGGGCTCCATGGACCCTCATGCCCGATCATATTCTCGCTGAAGTTCAGGATCTTTCCGTCTTTGTCACGGGGAATGGCGAAGTTCCAGAGTTTCTCCGCGTTCTCGACACTGCCGAAGCGTTCCACGATCCACGCTTCCCATGCGCCGTTGAAGGGGTCGCGCTCGAAGGGGCGGAACTGGGGTTCCCACGCCAGATCATAGGCGAAGACCGTATCGTTATCAGCCAGGCGAAGGGCCTTAATCATCTCGCAAGCCTCGACGGGCGGCGCTTCCACGGGCGTGCCCGGACGCAGGGAGACATTCGCCTTCATCCCGAGCCTGTCCATGCGGACCAGAAGGTCTATAAGATTCTGGTCCTGGGTGTAGTCTTTGTAGAGGAACACGCTCAGTGCGTTGAAGCCCAGCGAATGGCAGCGTTCCAAATCGCGCTGGATCACAGCCGGGTCATAAGATTGCGGACTCAGCCACTGCTCGAAGTATTTAAGGTCCTCAGCGGCGATTCCCGAGGAGGGCATGTAGTTCACGCCGTGCGGACGCCAGCGTTTTCCAGCAAGGGTAAACTCGCCGTTCTTAACGGCCACAAAATCAGGGTTGGCCTTGGGACGCCACACGGTCATGTCATGCGTGCCCTGGCCGAGCAGAACTCCATTGGATGTGACTCTGATTTCCACAGTGTATCCGTTGTCATCCCGTTGGTCGGGCTGCCATGGTCTCTCTGCGGAGGCTGTTTCACCCGGAGCCAGGGTGAGTGCGAGTTGCTCTTCATGCAGGGCCTGCCCGCCTCTTGTGACGCGCACCAGTCCCTCAACATGGTTTTCTGCGGTCGCATCCTGATTCGAGACAGTCATCCCCAGACGGACGGGCTGTCCTTCAAAATAGGCGTAATGATCGGTCCCAGCGTCTATGAGCGCCAGCGGCGTCTTCAACCGTTCCGCCACGGCGGCCAGAACCTTCCTGCCTTCCGATGACAGGTACCAGGACCGGTCGCCAATGCCGATCGACACCCACATGCCGCCCTTGTAAGGGCCGTCCGTGTGGGTGATCATGGCACCGACGGTGCCGCGCATGTCGCCCTTGTCCGACTGTGCCGTGAGAATCGGCTCCCAGGCCCAGTTGCGCTTCTTGTCAAAACCAAACGCCTGCGGGCGCGGATGCATGGCCTGTAACTCCCCACTGGGAAGTGCCAAGGCAGCTTCGCTGGCGAAACCGCAGGAGGTGAGACTTGCCACGTCCTGCGGCGCAAAGAACTTGTAACCGGGGCACAGCGTTTCGACGGGGGGGACGGTGTACCCGCGGAAGGCTTCCCTGTACTTCTCCTCCAGCTTGGCGGCAAAGATTGGACCCACTTCATACTTCAAATCCCGGTCCACATAACCGGTGTGGGTGAACGCGAGCGTAATGCCCAGCCGCCCCACATTCATGAAGTTGAGGCGGCCGTCTTTGCGTGCGGGAACGCTCTCCCAGTAGTGGAAGTCATCGGGCGTCAGGGCATACTGGGTCCACTCCTTGGAAAGGGGAACCACGGCGATCCATCGCGACAGGTCGCGCTCTTCCCATTCCACGGCAAGGTGGGT
>CALDSM010000009.1 GCA_937923585.1 uncultured bacterium | reverse complement strand
ACGAGATCTGATCGTGACTGGAGTTCAGACGTGTGCTCTTCCGATCTTGAACTTTCCCCTCGTAGGGCTGTTCCGATTGGAGGAACAGACAGATACCCGCGCCGCAGGGTGCCGCACCCAACTGAAGCCCCGGTTTCCAGGGCCGGGCAACGGTGTTGCGGGTATGGAGCATGGTGTGGATCAGCACGGTGCGCACCGTGTTGGCTTCGAGTTTGTGTACGTCCCACAGCCGGTCCGGGTCGGCATGGTCCACCAGCAGCGTGGCAATTTCGCGGTCGGCCCAGAGAAAGGCTTCCGGCGTGGGAAAGCGGTACAGCAGGTACAGCCCGCCCTCGACTGAATCGGCCACGTTGTCCCGTGAATTGTGGTCCCAGTTGAACTTCACATATCGCGGTTTAAGTATATTTGTTAGCGGTTTTTGTATGTTTACGGCGTAATTCTTGGTACCCATGGCCAGGTCATAGTCAAGGAAACCCACAAAGTCATAGCCCCAGCCGTCGCGCAAAATGACGTTGTCGTGGGGGCCGGGTTTCTCCTGCAAATCCCCGACGACAACGCCGTCGGAGTTGGTGCCGCGTCGCAGCACTTCACCGAAAAGATGCTCCAAGTGGGGCCGGTACGCCTCGCATTTCGCGGGGTTTGCTTTGCGATCCACGGCGAACAACAAGCCCAGTCCGCCGATAATCTCACAGCCGTGGTCTGACAGCTTCTGCGGCACAAACCCGCCCGGAAGGAGATAGTGGTCCGCCAGTCGGTGGGCCCAGTCCAGGTATTTGGCTTCGCCGGTCGCCGCGTAAAGGCGTGGCAGAATCTGCAGCAGGTCGCCGTTGACTTCCACGTTGTTGGAGGGAATCAGGCCGTACTGGGTCTCGTAGGGGGCGTGTTTGAATATGTTGTCCACGATGTCGCGCATGCGGTTGAACCAGGGCCGGTCCCTGCCCGTGATTTCGACGATGGGGACCAGTCCGTCCTTGGCGTACTCGCTCGCCCCGAAGATCATCCCGTCAAAATCCATGGCGACCTTTTCGCCCTTGTCCATGTCGTAACTGACAGGAATCCGGTCGGTGTGGTTGCAGAGGCGCTGTTCCGCCTCAAGGGTTTCGACCATGACGGAGTTCAAGACATCGAGGTCCGTATAGTAGGCGGCCCACACGTAGAAGGGATAGCAGTCGGCGGCGGTGTCACGATAGTTCCACTCAGCGCCCGTGGGGCGGAAGAGGCCCGAACGCGCGTCGTGGACCTTCAGGCAGCATTCATGAAGCCACCGCTGCACCTTGTCGAGCGCGATGCCCGCGTATTTCGCCGACCGCGCGGCGCGCTCCCAGTCGGGCTCGGAGGGTGTCGGATTCCACAGTTTGCGCACGCCGTCGTTCATCTCGAAACCGGGCAGGTCCTTCCAGACCGGCGGTTCGGCGGCCAACGCGTCCACTGCCCCGGCCAGCACGCAGAACAATATGACCGCCTTCTTCATTTGAGCACTCTCCATTGCTGTCTCCTGCGAACGGTGCCAATGCCCGCATCATAGTCCTGCCACATATTCCATGAGCCTGAGCACATTCTCCGGCGGCGTCTCGTAGGGCAGGGCACCGGTACCCAAACAGACGTTTGGCCGGCCGTACACCAGTGTCATCAGCCGGTCGGCGTCGGCCTTGATTTGCTCCCAGGTTCCGCCGGCAATCACGCGCAAATCCCCGTTGACACGGAGCCGGATATCGGTGCGGTCCCAGATGCGCGCGAGGAATTTCGGCTGGTTGGTTTCAAAGGGGCAGACGAGGTACTTGGACCCGGTTTCCACCATCATGTCGAGGATTGGCTCGGTGTTGCCGCCGATGATGCAGGGGACGGGATGCTGAACCACTTTGGCGATGCGGCGCATGCATTCCTTGAGCGCGGGCAATTCGACGCGGCGGAAGAGGTCCGGCGAAAGGAGCGGCGGGCAGGCGGAGGACTCGAAGAACGTCACATCCACACCGGCCTCCTTGACGGCTTCAGCAAAGGCCACCTGGCCGTCCACGAGGTGAAGCAACGCATCGGCGACCTGCTGCGGCTCGGTGATGGCCTCAAACAACAGCGTGTCAAACCCGACGAGGTTGCTGGCGATGGCGAAGGGACCGCTGACGGGAACGCGGATATCGGCCTCGGGGAAGGTGTCGCGCAGGCGGCGCGCCGCCTCAATTTGCATGGGGATGCGCCCGTCCCGCCGGGGATTGAGCGGGGGCAGTTCCAGCAGGACGCGGGTGGTGTCGAAAGCATGGCCGCTTATGGCCGGGATGTCCTCGCCGTCCGGGCGGGCGACGGTTGCGCCGTAGGCTTCCGGTTCGAGGTTGTAAATGTCTATGCCGGGCATGATGGGTGTTTGACGGTAATACCTGTACGCGGCGGCATGGGCCTGATAGAGCAGTTCGCCGTCACGGGAAACGTCCCAGGGGCTGCGCTGCACAAGGCGCGCGGCGTGTTCATATACGGAGGGGGAAATGTCCATGTGCAACTCGTGTCAGT
>CALDSM010000008.1 GCA_937923585.1 uncultured bacterium | reverse complement strand
ACCGGCCTTTACAAGGAACCGGGCACCCCCTATTGGCTTGAATTTGACGAATCCATCCTCGGCCTTTACGAGGGCGGCCTGGTCGTGTACCTCGGCGTGCCCGTGGGCAAGGTTAAGGAGATCTTCGTCACCGAGAACCGCAAGGCCCATGTCGAGACGATCATAGACCCGCACAAAGTGACGCTGCACAACGGCGTGCAGGGCCAGTTGGTGCTCTACAGCATTGCGGCCGGAACCATGGCCGTCGGTCTGGAGGGCGGAAAACCGGCGGAGGGCCTGTTGCCTCCGAACAGCCAGATTCCGACGAAGATGTCCACCTTCGGCGCGATCAGCTCCCAAATTACCGACGTGATGGACCATGTTTCCGGCATCGCGGAAAAGATCAACAGCGAGCTGGCCAAACTGGGCGATACGGATGTCAAGGACATTGTGGACCGTGTCAGGTCGCTCCTGGAAAAGGGTGACGGCCTCGCCGACAAGGGTTCTGAATTCCTGAGCGAAACGACCGAAACGATCAAGAAGGTCCGCGGCGAGGTTGACACGGTGATGGGCGCCCTGGAAGGGCGCAGCAAGGACCTGGAGAAACTCGCGGCGGACATGCAGCGGCTGGTCAAGGTGGCCGCAGACAAACTGGAGCAGTTTGACGTGCCCAAGACGGAGAAAAACCTGAACGCGGCACTGAAGAACATCGCAACCCTTGCCGAAGAGATGGACAAGACGGTGGGCAGACTGGGCATGGTGGCCGCAGACGTTTCCCATGAAGCGGGCAACGTGGAATACACGCTGCGGGCCGCGGTCACGGACCTCCGGCGCGCCTTTGAAAGCATCCGGGTGCTGCTGGAACAGTTGCAGCAGGACCCCTCGCAGCTTGTGCGGGGCAAGGCCAAGGTGGTGTCGCAGCCCTAGACGGGCCCCAACGATGGAGTCAAGGACAGCATGAACACACATCCGACTGCGGCGGGCCGCGTCCGGCTCCCCGGCGTGCTGGCGCTGTGCGCGCTGCTTGGAACGCTTTCAGGGTGCCTTGCGCCGCGCGAGGTCCTCGGGCCGAAGGTGTTTGTGATCCGCCCCGAGATTTCCGTGCCCAAGACGGATCAGAGACTCGCGGCGACCGTGGGCATCCGGGATTTTGAGGCTCCGATCCAGTATGACCGGCGCATGGTGGTGCTGGAGCCGGATTTCCGGATCGGAGCGCGGTCAAATGAGTCCTGGGCGGAACCGCCCGCCGCCGCGGTCACCCGGTGCATCACCGACGCGCTCGCCGCCACAGGGCGTTTCGCCGACGTGGGCAACTCGTTCAACATGAAGCGCCCCGACCTGGAATTGACCGGTGAACTGCGCGCTTTTCAGGAGAACCGCACCGGCAAGTCCCCTGTCGCGGAGGTGGAGGTGCGCATGGAACTGCGGGCGGCCCGCTCACCCAAGGCCATCTGGACCGGAACCCTGCGTGAGGCCGAACCCCTCGCCGGAGACCATGGCAATGCCCTCGCCGTGGCGATGAACGCCGCCGTGGGGCGTCTTGCGTTGAAGGCCGCCCAAGAGTTGTCCGCTGTGGAGTACGTGCCTGAAGATCCCAATGCTTCCCTGGAGCAGGGCAAGAAACAGTAACCGCGGCAATTTTTGGGAGACCGTCATGGGCGAATTGATCTACACCTTTGCCAGCATTGCCTCACGCTTCAAGAACGGCAAGACTTCGCTGCTGGGCATGCAACGGCTTGCGGCCACGCTTCACCCGCACGGCGTGCCCATCACCTGGCTTGTCAGCGCCGACTCGGCCCGCGTTGCGGCAAAAGAACTCACGGAATGGCATGACCGATTCGGCGACGACGTCGCCGTGGCGCCGCCCGAACTCTCGATTCCGCCGCTCGACACCTCCGGTCCCTATGCGAAGCGCCGGGATCGCCTGGCCGCCATCCGCAACGCCATCCAGAAGGTGCTGCCCTGGGCCGAATGCCGCATCGTCTCGGGCCACACCGACCCCGAAATCGTGAAGATGTGCGCCGAACTCGGGTTCGAGGGCCTGTGGGGGTTCTGTTGGGAGCAGATTGAGGTGGACCACATCACGGACCGCGGCTGTCCGTGGGGTTTCTATTACATGGACGCCGACGATCGCCTGCGCCCGGCAGAAGGCCGCGGTCCCGTGGCCCTGGAATGGACCGCCCGCGACCTGCTCAAGAGCTACCACAGCGGCAACCCGTGCCTCTACTCCACCGACCCCAACGATGTGGCGCGCGGCTCGATTTGCTCGTGGGAGAACATTGACTACTGGAAGGCACTGGCCGACAATTACCTCCGGAACACGCGGTACAACGAGCAGGTTTTCCTCTTGCAGCACCAGGAGGCGCACGAAACGGAAATCGCCCACGGCTGGCGCTGCTACACGGAGGAGGACATCCGCGAGTCGCTGGTCATGCTGGACCGTTTTGTGGACCATATCAAGCCGCATGCGCGCATCATGACGCTGGCCGACGCGGTGCGGGCCTACCGCGATCAGAACGAGAAGACCGCCTCGTCGTACATGCTGTGGGAAGACTCCCCCACGCCGCGCCCCAACCCTGATTTCGCGTGGAACACCTGTCCCGGCCCCTGGCCAAAGACTTTTCTGCACTACGACACGGGCGCACAGATGATCTTTGTGGAGGGCCAAGTGCAGCCGGTGTGCATCCGGAACTACGGCAAGCCCTGGGACACGGTGGATTTCTACGCGGAAACCCACATCCCCCGTCCCCGCCTCGTCCGGAACACGCAGTACGTCTGGAGCCGGGAAATCGAGGTCGAGGTGGACAGCCCCAAGGCCATGCCCTACGGCTTTGCGCTGTGGGGCGACTATTGCCTGTACCAAATCGGCGAGGCGCCGGGCCTTGTCGAGGGAAAGATTCTGCCGCGCGAACTGCTCTTCCTCCGCTATAATCTCCAGCC
>CALDSM010000007.1 GCA_937923585.1 uncultured bacterium | reverse complement strand
GGTTTCTATTGACAATTATGTTGGCACTCTACCACGTTGCGTGTATAATAATCCTGTGATTCTCAGTCGTTTCGAGCATGCACAGACCGCGTTGCCCGGAGGAATGCGCCGGTGAGTTCAAATGCCTATTTGTGGGCGATGGTGGGTGTCATTCTTCTGGTGGCCTTGATTAGCGTTCCGTCTTTGTTTACGCGAAAGTGTCCGCGTTGTGCTGCGCGCAGCCGGATTGAGGCGAAACGGTGCAGAAAATGCGGAGAGACGTTTCCCGCGGACGAAGTCTAGCGGCGGGAAGGGTCGGTGCCGGGACTTTCCGGACGACCCGGCTCCCGGAACAAAGGAAGGCAGGGTGCCGTGGCTGATATGATCCGATGTCCTTTCTGCGGCAAGGAGACCAGTGCGGGCTTGCGCAACTGCGCCCATTGCGGGGGGCCTCTCCAGGCCATTGGGACGCTGGCCCCGCCCAGACCGGGGGGGCCGCGCGCCCACGTC
Source organism: uncultured bacterium (assembly GCA_937923585.1). GTDB lineage: Bacteria > Hydrogenedentota > Hydrogenedentia > Hydrogenedentales > CAITNO01 > CAITNO01. Next base: position 2,430 of record CALDSM010000007.1, on the reverse strand, counting down.
TGCCCCAATTGCGGCGGGCCGGTGCAGCCCGACGACATCATCTGCCTGGCCTGCGGCACCAACCTGCTCACGGGCCAGAAAGTGGTGGCGGAGAAGAAGGCGCCCAAGAAGGCCGGCGACGGCCGCGGGTTGCGCATACTGTGGACGACCCTGGCCGTGCTGCTGGTGCTGGCGGTGCTGGGCGGTGGGGGCTTTCTGGCCGTGCGCCTGCTGAAGAACCCTTTGGACAGCGCAAGGCAGTTTGCCGCGCAGGGCAACATCCCCGAGGCGCTCAACACGCTTGATGCGCATGTGCAGCGCAAGCCTGCCGACCGCGAGGCCCGTGTGCTGCAGGGCAAACTGTTCTGGCAGGGCCAGCAGTATGCCAAGGCGGCCGACGCCCTGGAGGCGGCATACAAACTCGATCCCAAGAATGTGGAGACCGGGTTCATGGCCGTGGCCGCAGCGGGCCGTCTGGCCGGAGAGGACGGGCTGAAGAAGCAGAGCGCCGTGCTTCGCGATATTCTCACCAACGCTCCGGGCGATCCGCAGGCCGTGCGGCTGCTTGCCCTGACGCTGGGCGCGCTGGGCGACTTGGCCGGGCTGGACACCCTCCACCAGGACGTGCGCGACAACCCGGTGGCCGCCGAGGGGTCGCTCCAGACGGCGTTCGCCGTCGGACGCGCCCTACAACACACGCTGCCCGATGCCGAGGAAATGCTGCGCAAGGCGGTCGCCACGGCGCCGGACAGCGGCGATGCGCAGGCCGCCCTGGGGTTTGTGCTCAATCTACAGGGCCAGTCGGAGGCGGCCGAAGAGGCCCTTGCCAAGGCGGTCGAACTCAACACCGGCGCCGCCGGCATGGCGAAGCTGCAGCTTGGCATGCTCTACCTGCAGTCCGGCAAGTATGAAAAGGCGCTGCTCATGCTGAAAGGGGCCAAGGCGGAACTCAAAGACGACCCGCGGCTTCCGTTCTTCACCGCGCTTGCCTTTGAACTCACCGGGCTGGGCACGGAGGCGCTTGTGGAGTATGAGCGCATTTCCACCGGCGCCGGTCCGTATGCGGGTCCCGCCGCGCTGCAGATGGCCGGCATCTATGTGAAGCAGAACCTGCCCGACAAGGCGCTGACCGCAGTGCGGCGCGCCGCCGAACTCGGTGTGTCGTCGGCGCGGCTGTACACGCTGCAGGGGCAGGTGCAGGCGCAGCAGGGCACACCGGCCGAGGCGGAGCAGTCCTACCGCCGCGCCGTTCAACTGGACGCGAACCACGCGGGCGCCCATCTTGAGCTGGGTTTGATGCTGGTGGGCCGAAACGCGGTTCCCGACGGCATCCGCGAACTGGACCGCTTCCTGGAGCTGACCGCCGACAAGGCGGCCGAAACGCCCCGGCGCAACGAAATCGAAGTGCTGGTCAATCAGTTGAAACAGACCCAAAAGACATCCTGAACCCGGGCCAACCGGAGGAGAGAACGGGTTATGGCGATACGCATGCAGCTTTCACTGGCCGTGGTTCTGGCCCTGCTGGCCGCGTTTCCCGCGGCGGCGTGGGGACCGCGCGGCCAGGCGGCCATAGTCAGCACCGCGATGAATCTACTGTCCAAGGGCGGCGAACTGCCCCTGGTTCGCCTGGCCGGCGAAATCAAGGAGGGCGCCGCCGTCCCCATGTCGGAGTTGGAGTTGTCCTATCCCGGTCTGGCCGCCAATCCGCTTGAGGCGATCGCTTCCGAGATGGCCGTGCTTTCCGCCATGCGCCAATCCAGGGTTGACGCCTACTATGCCTACCGCATGGGCGTGCTCGGCAAGGTGGTGGCGATGGTCACCTCTCCCATGCGCGGCGCCCCGATCAACTACCGCAACCAGTACGGTGAGGACACGGACCGCGCCTTCCAGGGCGTGCAGCTCCGCCAGTCCCCGCGCAAGGACGCCAATTCGCGGGATTACTTCCAGCGTCTGCTGCTCGAACTCAGGGTCGGCGATGAGATGATCCTCAAGCAGTACCAGGACGGCGTGGGTTTCAAGGGCATTGCGTCCGCCACGCTATCCGCCGACGCCAGCCGCTCCGTCTCCGCCGTTTGCGATGTGTGGTGGACCGTGCTGTCCTCCAAGACCGTGCCGGGCGGCGTTTCGGAGGCGCAAATGCAGCGTTACGTGCTTGACGCCTATGCGTTCTTCATCAAGCGCCGCAACGAGAAGGAGCTTGACCAGGCCGACGCGCAGTACGGCGCGCTCACGCCGCTCACCCCGGACATGCGCGCGAAGATCGGCGACCTGCTGATGGAGGCGGAGTACAAGGAGCGCGCCATCCGGGAGTATGAGGCCGTCATCGCCAGCGCGCCCGACCGGCGCGACGTGGTGCAGAAGGTGGCCGATCATTACGTGGGCGAGGGCGACGCCGCGCTCAAGGAGAACAAGCTCGAGGAAGCACTGGCGGACTACGAGAGGGCGGTCAAG
>CALDSM010000006.1 GCA_937923585.1 uncultured bacterium | reverse complement strand
ATCCTCCACGCACAGCGCATCGCCCGTGTTGCCGTAGATGGAGCACGACGAGCCGTACACGAAGCGCCGGACTCCCGCAAGACGGGCGCAATAGGCCAGATAGGCCGGCAGCGCCGCGTTCTGCTTGAAATTGAGTGCGGGATCAAACTCGGCCATGGGATCGTTGGAGAGCCCGGCGATGAACACAAAGGCATCGTAGCCGCCCAGGCGCTTTTCATCCAGGGCAAACAGTTCGGTCTCGATTACCGGCACCCCGGACGGCAAATGGCGTCCAAACCAGCATGCGTCCGCAATGGCGACATCGTGGCCGCGTTCAAGAAGGAGGGGCGTGAGCACCGAGCCGACATAGCCCGCACCGCCCGCCACAAGTACTTTCATGCATTGCTCCTGCTGGGTTGCGACATGTGGGGCAGCCGCCCCCGGCTGTCAACATGCATCGAACACCCAAGGGTTGACAGGCGGGGGCGCCTGTCCCACACTTTCCTGGCTCCAGCCTATAGAAAACGGTGTGCCGCGCGCAAGGTTTCGGGATGGTGGGAAGGGTGCCGGGAGTTGGGGGATGGCGGGATGAGAGAGGCCGCGGCGCCGCAAACCAAACAGCCCACTTGAAGAATTCGCCCAGCCCGCAGCCTTGCATTGGAGGACCCGAACAGGGTAAATATCTGCACAGGGGTAAGGAGGCGGGGAATTCTGCCCGGAACCTGGAAGCGAGAAAACTGTGCCGGAACCGCAGCCCAATGCCCATATCCGCCGCGACCCCGCGCCTGTGCTGCAGCACCTGATCAACACGCGGCTGCTGGTCCATGAGCACCGGGTGCTCTGCTACGGCTGCGGCAAGGGCGTGGATGTGGACTGGCTGCGGCTCCGCCGCTACGACGTGCAGGGCTACGACCCGCACCCGCCGTTCGGCTATGCCGACGCGCCTTCCGGGCCCTACGACGTGGTGCTGCTGAACTACGTGCTGACACGGCTCAAGACGCCGGAGGCGCGGCGCGCCACCGTGCGCAAGGCTTACGCCCTGGTGAAACCCGGCGGACGCTTTGTTGTCACCAGCCGCACGGCGCTGCGCGAGGCGGGTGTTGAACCGGCCGCGCTGGACGCCTTCTTTCGGGAACTCCTGGAAGGATGCGAGATGGGCGCGATGGAGGTGATGCCGCCCGATTTTCAGGATCGTTCCGTTGCGGCCGTGGTCCGCAAGGCGGGAATTTACAGCCCCACTTTCCCCTGGAAATGGGTGGATGACCGCGCGGAACTGGAGGCGCTCTGCGGGCGGCTGCTGCGCGAGCCGCTGGTCGGGCTGGACGTGGAGACGACACTGGAGGAGCCGCGCGTGCTGTGCACCATCCAATTGTCCGTGCCGGGCCACACCTGGATCGTGGACGCGCTCGCCTTTGCCGACCTCGACCCCGTGAAGGCCGTGCTCGAAAGCGATCGCGTCGAGAAGATCATCCACAACGCGGCCTTCGAGGAGCAGATGTTCGCGAAGCACCAAATCCGCATCGTGAAGATTCACGACACGCTCATCACTTCGCGCAAGAAGCACCGCAAGAATGTGAGCGGGGGCCACAAACTGGGCGAGGTGTGCGAGCGGGAACTGGGTCTGTACCTCGACAAGTCGCTGCAAACTTCGGACTGGACCGCGCGCCCGCTCAGTCCGGAACAGCTCGATTACGCCGCGGTGGACGCGGAGGTGTTAATCCTTCTCCACCGCGTCCTGAGCCCGCCCAAGCCCCCGAAGACGCTGGAATTGTTTTGAGGTGCGGGGTCCGACCCCGTGTGTTCGCCCCTTTCAGGGACGTGTCCCCTTTCTCTCGTTAACCACGGGTTCCGCTTCGCTCCACCCGTGGCTATTCTCGTGTGCCCCCTCTCGGGGGCAAGAGCAGAATACGAGGAGACGAATTTCTTCCTTTCTTCTCCCGTCCCCGGAAGGGCCCGACAGTAGGAGGCCGGCAGGGACGCCGGCCTCCCGGATGTGCCCTTCCCCGGCCCGGAGGGGCCCGACAGTAATAGCCACGGGTGGAGCGAAGCGGAACCCGTGGTTAAGGCGAGCAATTTCGCCGGCCCCGGAGGGGGCGAGCGGCCCGTTGGCCCGCGCCCGCAAACAAGAACGCCCCCGTGGCCGCAAGGCCCCGGGGGCGTGTAATTGACGGATATGCCCTATCGCTTGGAAAGCACCTCTTCCTCGTACTTGAGCACGTCGTTCATCCATCCGCTGCCGACGGGCACGCCCTGCTTCAGGCAGTAGTAGTCCCACACCGCGCCCCAGGGCAGCGACTTGAGCTCTTCCAGCAGCGCGAGGCGGGCCGTGTAGTTGCCCTCCTGCTCGAAGGCGCGCAGCGTGTCGGTCGGTTCGAGCATGGCGATAAGCAGCGCGCGGACCATGTTGCGCGTGCCGATGACCCATGCCGCCAGGCGGTTGATGCTGGCGTCGAAGAAGTCGAGGCCGATGTGCACCCGGTTTTCGAAGCCGCCGCGCACGATTTCCTCGGCGATGGCGCGCAGTTCGTCGCTGAGAATGACCACGTGGTCGCTGTCCCAGCGCACGCCGCGGCTGACGTGCAGCAGAATCTCGTCAACGAAGAGCAGTGTCGAGCTGAGCTTGTCGGAGATCACCTCGGTCGGGTGGAAATGACCCGCGTCAAGCGTGAGCAGCAGGTCGCGGCTGACCGCGTAGCCCAGGTAGAACTCGTGTGAGCCGATGACGCAGCTTTCGGAGCCGATGCCGAAGAGCTTCGATTCGACGGCGTCGAGGTTCTCCTTCGGATCGCTGCGCTCATCGTAGACCGCATCGAGCGACTCCAGCAGCAGTTCGCGCGAGCGGTAGCGGTCCACCGGGATGTCCTTGAACCCGTCCGGTATCCACAGGTTGGTTACGCAGGGCTTGCCCAGCGCGCGGCCAATGTGCTCGGCGATCTTGCGGCTGATGACGCAGTGGTCAACCCAGAACTTGCGGATGCCCGCGTCGTAGTGCGACAGCGTGAACCCGTCGTCGGCCTTGGGATGGGCGAAGCAGCTTGGATTGAAGTCTATGCCGAGCCCGTTGGCTTTGGCCCAGTCAATCCAGCCCTGGAAATGCTCCGGCTGAAGCGCATCACGGTCCACCTTCTTGCCGCCGGTCTCGGCGTACATGGCGTGCAGGTTGAAGCGGTGTTTGCCGGGGATCAGGCTTAGCGCCTTGTCCGCGTCGGCGCGGAGCTGTTCTGGGCCGCGCGCCTTGCCGGGGTAGTTGCCCGTCGCCTGAATGCCGCCGCCCGACGCGGCGCTCAGGTTCTCGAATCCGCCCACGTCGTCGCCCTGCCAGCAGTGCAGCGACACGGGTATGCCCGCAAGCCGGGCGATGGCCGCCTCGGCGTCCACACCGATGGCGGCGTAGGCCTCTTTCGCGTTGGCGAACGACTTCTCGATCAGCGGTTCCTTGGGCGAGTTGAACATGGGCGATTCCTTTCCTGCACGGCCGGAGCCAAGCCCCGCGCCGGGTTCCTGACAGCAGACTATCTAACCACACGCACCCCCGCCGGGGCAAGACATTTGCGGCAACCGGGGGCGCCGACAGCCCTGCCGGCGTCTTGTGCCCAAGTTTCCGCTCCGCTTCGCTCCAGGCACCCTACGGATTAACCCTCTCTCGCCTGCGATCCGAAATTGCGGCGATGATGACGGCCGACGCGACAAGCATGACCGCAATGGCCGACAGGGCAATGCCAATGGTGACCCGCGCCGAGGAAAAGGCGAACCGCACCTCACTGGACCCCGCGGGCACCACAATGGCCTTGAAGGCATTGTTGGCCGGAAGGAGGGCAGTCTCTTTCCCGTTCACTGTGGCTGTCCAGCCCGGATAGTAGCTGTCCACAAACAGCAGCACACGCGGTCCGGGGAGATCGGCCAGCTGCAGGTCAACCTGATTCGCGGTTTGGCGCACGATCTTGATGCAGCCGTTTTCGTCCCCCCCGTCCGTCGCCACACTGGCGGCGGTGATGAGCAACTCCGGCGTGGACTCGGCAAAGTCCACGCGAAGCAGAACCTGTGTCTTCTCGTTGTCGGGCATGGGGAACTCGATGGTTTGGGGCTGGCCCGCTTTAAGGTCCGCCTTGCACTGCATGCCGAACTCGAAGTCGTCACCGGCTTCGTCCTTGAACACGGGAACGAATTTTGCAGCGCCCTGCCCGGTGACCGTCAGGAAGAGGGATGCATGCCGCCGACCCGTTTCCGCCTTGCCTATGGTGGCGGTGACGCCGGGGTCCTTCATCATTTCCCGCTTGATCAAGAGGGGCCGTCCGTCCGCGAGCAGGCTCTTCTCGTCTTCCTTCTCCGACAGGCCGGTCTCGGGTATCTGGTCCATCGTCACGGCAGGCACCGGAATGCCCTGAATCCCCGGCAGGAATGCCACGCGCGCGGATGGAAACAGCCGTTCGTGCTTGGGCAGCGGGCCGGGACAATATTCGCGCGCCAGCCAGAACCGGCGTTTCAGGAACAGGTTTCCGCGCTGGCTCATCGTGGTGGGCTCCTGCGCGCCCACCTGGCGCACCAGATATTTTTCCTTCGGCACGGAGACGGGACTGATGGTGCTTCGCGTCTGCATCAGATGCAGCGGGTCGTAACCGTTCATGAGGAAATTCAGGAAATAGAGCCGCGTGTTTGGCTGGCGGTCATTGATGCGCCGGTTCTCCAGCGGATAGTTCATCTTCCACGCAAGATCTTTGAGCGGGGCGGGGTACAGGTTGCCGCCCTTCATCATGTCCGGCAGCAGCATCCCGTTCCATGCCAGCATCTCGGCAAGCGCAAACATCGCCGCAACGATTCCCGTGAGCAGGTTCTCGCGGAGCCAGAGACCCAGCAGCGCCACCGCCAGCGCCACGGCGGGAAGCGCAATCGCGACGTGCGGCACGGGATGAGTCCCCAGCGGCGTTGCGAACAGCAGGACGGCCGCCACTGCCCCGCCGACGGCAAGAACCGCGCCCGTGACGGCCAGCCGCCGCCGCGGGGAGGCGGGAGCCTGCATGACCGCATCCAGCCCCCATCCGGCCAGCATCGCCAGGGGCAGGCAGCCCACCGCCATGCCGCGGCCGGGGTTGTTGCTGATGAAGGGGGCCATGTAGCGGATGAGACGCCCGAACAGCATCGGCTCCGAGACGCTCAGGTCCAGCACGAGCGCGAACAGGAGGGCCCAGCGCAGCCCGTTCCAGCGGGGTTTCAGCAAGAGGGCCAAAGCCGCGAATGCCGCCACCGCCGCGCCGCCCCCGCGGATGCCCTCATACTGTGCATGGCCCTCGTAGAAAGTGAGCGCCTTGAGCAGACTCCATCCGTAGCCCAGCGGCGCGAAATCCTCAATGCCGGCAGCCGCGCCGGAACGGCCCGTCTGCGGTGCAAATTCGCCCAGCGGAATTAGCAGCGGCGCGGCGAGCAGCACGGCGACTGCCATGGTGCAGGCAAACAGCGTGCCGCGGGAAACCAGCGTTGCGAGGATGGTTCTTCCCCGCGAACGGACTGTCACCCCCCCGCCGCATGCCGCATTGGGCGCCGGGAGTGCCCGCGTCCCCGAGGGCCGTTCTGCCGCCGCCTCACCGAGGGTCTCCAGCAGCCAGTACATACCCAGCAGCAGGCCGCCCATAAAGGTCAACACCGGCACGCCGCCAAGGATGCAGCATCCGTACAGCAACCCCATCCACGCGGCGGCCGCAATGCGTTTTGACCGTGCGGGGCCATGCGCCATGGTGTTTGCGCAAAGCAGCGCCCACGGAAGCCAGCAGGTGCTGTTCAGAAAGATCCAGTGGCCCACGGCCCGCGACACCAGCGCGCCGCTGAAGGGAAAGGCAAACGCCGCCAGCAGCGCCGCGCCGCAGGTGTAGCCGTGCCGCCGCGCGAGCAACAGCGTGCCGATGCCCGCGATGACCGTCTAGATCGGAAGAGCACACGTCTGAACTCCAGTCACGATCAGATCTCGT
>CALDSM010000005.1 GCA_937923585.1 uncultured bacterium | reverse complement strand
CGGGGGTGTCCGAAAGCTGTCCGAGGGGATTGCTCTTGGTGGCGTCGGGATCTGACGGGCAGAGCAACACCTTGGGGTCCGTAAGGTACTCGGGGTAAAGCGCGCGCATGTTCGGCGCGAAGATTGCCACCGGGGTTCCCGGAGTGGTGGGTTCTACCGCGCCGACACAACTTGCCGGTGCGGTGATTCCCCAAGATTCATCGGCATGCACCCGGGGAAACAGACCGCCCGATTCCCCGTTGTACATCTTGAGGATGATGCCCATCTGCTTGAGGTTGTTCTGGCAGCTTGACCGGCGGGACGCCTCCCTCGCCCGCGCCAGTGCGGGAAGCAGGATGGCGGCCAAAATGCCAATAATGGCAATAACCACGAGCAGTTCTATGAGGGTGAATCCATGCCGTTTCACAACTACCGCTCCTTCGATGATTCAGCAACACCCAGCAACCAAAGGACTTGGATATGACTCTAACAATAGAGACGGCCACCTGCACGCATCCAAGAGCCGGTCATATATTCACACACCCCGGCGGCGGATTCCAAGTCTTTGGCCGCCACAGTAATTGGTGCTACTTATCGGGCCAGAGCCAGATCAAGTCCAGCCCAATGCTGGTGCCCGCACTGCCCCGGTTACGGTCGCGGCTCATGACCGTCAGCGTGTGCGGACCCTTTTCCAGGTCCACCGAACCCAGAAACAGGAACCGAGACAGTTTCAGGTGGGGCGTGTACAGGTCGAATTCCTGCTCCAGGGGCGTCTGGCCGTCCACCGACACGGCGTACTTTCCCGATGCCGGCGTTAGCATGCTGGTGGTCACAACCGTGTATCTTCCCGTCTCGGGAGCCTCGATATTGAACTCCAGCCGGTCGTCTTTCCGTTCCGGCTGCCATACCACGGCCTTTTCCCCCGACCAGATGTCACCCCCGACCACCTCCATGCCCTTCGCGCCGGGAGCAAGACAGTTTTCCGCCTCGAAGAAAGCCACGGGACCGGGTGCGCCTGCCGCCACGGGTTTCCATCCGCCCGGCAGGGCCATGCCGAGACGCACGTCCGACGGGCCGATGCGCACCGCATCGTCGCGGGTCTGCGGCGGTGCGTAGAAGTACGCCGTCCGCGCATAGCTCAGGCCCTCTGTCTTCGAGTGGTGGAACAGTTCCATGAAGAATCCGAGGTGTTCGCGGAAGGGAATCGGGTCGAGAATATGCCAGCGGATGTTGGTGGTGTAGCCCGCGCAGCCGGGACCGCTGCACACGGGTTGGGCGCAGTAGGCGTAACTGAACAGGTCGGGCCGGCTCCAGGAGTAGTTGAAATAGTCCTCGCTGCCGGTGCCTACGTAGGCGGGAAAGGACTTTCGGTCCAGCCAAATTTTCTCGTCACCCTCGCCCCACCAGCTTCCGCCGATGGTAATCACCGGTGTCGTGTTCAGCAGGTGCGCCGTGGTGCCCACATAGGTGCCCCGGCCCAGCGCCACCAGGAAGGGCAGATCGCGCACCTCATCGCCGCCGCCCGCCTCCATGTCGTGGTTCACCCGCCATTTCGCATAGAAGTGCTGGTCCGTTTCCATGCCTTTGCCGACCACGCGCCAGCCGGCCACATGCACCGGCTCATCGCCGAAGTTGCGCAGTTTCAGCACTGCCGATTTGGCGTAGGGCATGACAAAACGGCAAATCATCGTGCCGTCGGGCCGCACGGTCATTGGGAGTGAGTCATAGGGGGTGATGCCCGGCCAAGATCCGAAGAAGTCGCCCAGCGGTGCCTCGATCTGCGGCGCGGGTGCGTCGTCAAACCACGCCAGCAGCACCGTTTGCCGGAGCATCTTCTTGATGTCCGCCGCCTCGGCCCTTACGCCAAACTCGACCAGCGTCCCGGCACCGTCTTCCCTGAGCAGTTCTTTGGTTTCCCCGAGGGCGGCATCGCAGGTGAACGGCGCGGCGGTGCCGGCGGGATGGGTGGCGCGCCAGTAGTCGGGCGCGGCCAGGTGGCGTGATGTTTCCTCGAACAGCGTTTGCAGAGCGGGCAGTTCTTCGGGGTTAAAGGTCTTCACCTTCATTGCGCCCCTGTCATACCGGCGCACGCCGATGTGGTAGAAGTGCAGGTCCGCGACCTTGCCGGTCCACTCAATGCGCAGATGTTTGGCAAAGGGAATGGGAAAGTAATTGGAGTCAGCCTGCGAGATGCCCGGCATTTTGGGGTCAAACCCGTTTGCCCAGCAGCTTTGGCGGTCACGGATGAAGTCCGCCGCCTTGCCGTCATAGACGGGTTTCTTCTTCCCGTCGAGCCACATCTTCAGCGTTCCGTTCATCGGATGGGGCATCGGCGTCCAGGTGCGCACAATGGCGCCCGGTCCTTCCATGTCGGCAATCAGATAGCGTCCCACACCATCCTTGTCCGGCGCGTCCAACACCTCCATCACGTTCGGTGCGGGCTCGCCGCCGAATCCGTCCGAGTTCGCGCACCACCCCGGCAGGTACGGCGCGACGCTGCTGCGGTCATAGGACGAGAACTGGAAGGTGACATAGGGCGCGGGTTTGGCCAGCGGCGCGAGATCGGTCATCTCGTGCAGCAGCATTTCGGTCGAAACCACCTTCGCCTCCGCCGCAATGCCCCCCGACACAATCCCAAGAATCGCCATCCAGATAACCATCCGGCCCATCGCTCGCATCTCCTTAGTTCGAGTTCCCCCTCACAATACACGAGTCCGACTTCGGGCACAACGGCCCCGCCGCCTGTCTTTTCCCGAAATAAACGCCGGACTCTACTCCTTAAACCGGATACTTATCCAGGATGGTCTCTTTCCCTCCGTCCATCTTCCGCGTCACCTCACGCAGTGTTTCCATCAAGGGCAACTTGGTAATCCTCACCTCATAGTCCGCATTGGCGCCACCGCCACCTTCCATGCCGTCTGCGCCGTAGCTCCGCACCACGATTTCGTTTTCGCCGGCCTCAAACAGTAGCGGATGATTCCACCCATCCACCGTGAAGTTCATATACCCCCGCCGGATGGGCAGACCGGACAGGCTCTGGGGCAGCCTCTTGTGTTCGTCGAAGTAGGCTCTCGCGCGCATGCCGGTTTCGGTCAGGGCATGTAAGGTCAGAGCATCCGGGGGTATTCGGTCCACAAGCAGGTCAAGCACGAGGACCGCAGCACCGACCAATGACGCCACCACTGCGACGGCTATGACGGCCTTCTTCATGGCTCTTCCATACGCTGTTCGCCCCCTTGCGGGGACGTGCAGGAATTTGGTCCGCGTCCCACGGGTTCCGCTGCGCTTCACTCGCGGCTATTGTTGTATGCCCCCTGCGGGGGCAAGAACAGGATAGTGGGCATCGCCTCCGCAGTCAAAGTGTCGCAGCGAGCGTGTCGCAGCAAGCGTGTCATTCCGGCGTTCTTGCCATCTCCAGCGCCTTCTGCGCGAGCATTGCGCCCGCCGTTCGGCATTCTTCCAGTATTTCCGGTGTGGGCCGATATTGCGATTTTATGGGGGTGCGCAGCACCTCCCATTTGAGCCCCTCCAGGTGTTCTTGAATCGCCTCAGTTGCACCGCGGCCCCAGCCGTAGGAGCCAAAGCCGATAGCAGCTTTTGCCGCGGGCTTCAGTCCGTGCAGGTAGGCGAACACGGCGCCCAACTGCGGCATCATGGTGCCGTTGAGCGTGGCGGAACCGATTGCCACGGCCGCCGCATCGAACACGTCCGCCGCGATGGTGGTCAGCGTGTTGCGCCGGACATGGATCACCTTCACCTGCACGCCCGGCGTTGCCGCACCCTCCTCAACAGCCCTCGCCATGGCCGCCGTGCTTTCCCACATGGTGTCATAGAGAATGATCACCTTTGGCTGCGGTTTGCCCGAGGTCCACTGCTGGTACGCCTTCAGGATCTCGGGAATGTGGCTGCGCCAGATGACCCCGTGCGAGGTGGCGATCATGTCAATTTCCAGACCGCCCACCGACGCCATGGCCTTGGCCGTGGACGCGCCGTAGGGCATGAGAATGTTCGCGTAGTAGGTCTTGGCATCTTCCAGGATGGCCCCAAGGTTGTTCTCGTCGTCAAAGCGCTCCGTGGTGGCGCAGTGCTGGCCGAAGGCGTCCATGGAGAACAGAAGCTTTTCCTGGCGCACATAGGTGAACATGGACTCGGGCCAATGCGCCATCGGCGTGTTGATGAATTCCAGCGTCCGCTTTCCGAGGGATATGGTGTCGCCCGGCGCCACAATCTTGACTTTCCACCCGGAGGTGTCGAAATGCCTGCTCAACGCATGGAGGCACTTGTTGTTGCACACCAGCGTGGCGTTCGGCATGGCCGCGAGCACCTGCGGCAGCACGCCCGAATGGTCCGGCTCGGCATGGTTGCACACCACCCAGTCCACTTTGGCCAAGTCAACCAATCCGGCGACATTGGCCAGCAGTTTGCCGCCGTAAGGTTCTTTTACGGTGTCAATCAGGGCCGTCTGTTCATCCCGGATAAGGTATGCGTTGTATGTGGTGCCCCGCTCGGTGTTGTAACTGTGGAAATCGCGCACGATCCAGTCCACATAGCCGACCCAGTCAATTCCCTCGCACAAAGATACATGCATACAAACTGCTCCCTGTTGACTTCGGTCTTCCCGCCACCGGCCGGAGATTCACCCGGCCGGCTTTCTCTCGTTGCGTCAAACAAACACGTCCAAACGGGCAATCATTTCCGCCGGTTGGGGCACAAGCCTATTCATGCCACAGGCGGAAATCAAGCCGAGTTCGCCGCTCTCCTTGAAAATTGGTTCATCCCTTGCTAGTATAGACCCGGGTTGCGTCGTCTGTTTGTGGTACCGTGACTGCCAAAGACCGGCATCCAGAACAAACATGATGGAGGGCCATGCCGTGCGGAACAGGGGATTCACGTTAATTGAGTTGATGATTGTGGTGGCCATAATTGCCATCATCGTCAGCGTTGCCATTCCGAACCTGATGCGTTCGCGAATCCAGTCGAACGAATCGGCCGCGATAGGCAATCTGCACGCCGTGCTGAGCGCCGAGAGCGCCCACAATGCGGCGAAGGGGCAGTACGGCAACTACGCCACCCTTACCAGCAGCGGCACGCCGCCTTACCTTGACGGCGTATGGCCCGGTGTGAAGAGCGGGTACAGTTTTGCGGAAATCACGCTGGCCGGCAGCAACAACGAGTTCTATGCCGCTGCCACCCCGGTGGGCCAGGGGAGAACCGGCGACCGCGGCTTCATGGTAACCCATGAAGGCGTGATTCGCTGGAGTGCCGACGGTGTCGCCTCCGCTTCAGGGACACCGCTGGACGAGAGGTGAGAAAGAACCGGGTTCCACTTCGCCGGTTGGACCCGTTACTCCGCCGCACACATCACGCGGAAGCCCACGTTGAACGCCGGTTGATAGGCATCATACGTTAGGCGATAGTTCGCCGCCGCCCGATACGGCCGGTCGTACCAAGACCCACCGCGCACCGCAAGCCGGCCCTGTGCGTCCGACGATGCGGTCCACTCCCAGACATTTCCGACCATGTCGTACAACCCGAACGGGTTGGCCGCATAATGACCCACTTCTGCCGGAAGAAACGAGCCGTCGTCAAACCGGCCCTCCTGGGGCACCCAATTGTCGTACTTGTTCGGGTTTGGGAGCAGGTTTACCTGAATGTAGTTGTTGCGCGCGAACTCGCGCAGCCGGGCATCGCCTAGGTTGGCGCATTTCGAGAAATCCGCGTCCATGCCGCCGTACCAGAACGGTGTGTGCGTGCCCGCGCGGCAGGCAAACTCCCACTGCTGTTCCGTCGGCAGCGAGAAGGTTTCGCCTGTCCTCTCTGACAGCCAACGGCAGAAGTCCATCGCCCGGTTCCACGACAACCGCACCACCGGCTGCTTGGATCCGTTGACCGGATAGCCGCGCACGCCGAACTGGTAGGAGTGCATGGGTTCGACACCGCTGTCGTGCGCCGGGTCGAACCGCGCATACTGCGCGTTGGTCACCTCGAAGCGGCCCATCCAGAACGGTTTTCCGGAGGCGTCCGCCGGTATTTGCACCAATTCCAGCAGCAACCCGTCGCCGAGGTCCACCGTGCGGGCCGATCCCGCCTGGACCGGAGTGGGGGAGAGGTCGGGCTCCGCAGCGGGCGCTGATTCGGGCGCGGGAACAATGGGCCCTTCGGGCATGCCGATTTCCGTCGCCAGTATGGCTTCGTGATCCACGTCCACGTTCGCATACTTGCGCATCAGTTCACAGCGGCGTTCGGCGGGCTTGGTCGCCGCGTCTTGGCCGACGATTTCCGTCCACGTTCCATGGAAGGGGGTGTTCAGGTCAATCCACGTGTTGATGCGAACCCAGGCCTCGTCGTCGAGCACCACGCCGTGATGGCCCTGTTCGAGCATCTGGACCAGTTCGGTGGTGCGCCCGTGGAATTCCATCGGTGTCAGCAGGTGGTAGTCGCTTTCGATGCCGGGGCGGCGCACATACCGGTGCAGGCTGGCATAGGCCACAGAAAACTTGCCGCCCACGGCCGGATTCACGCTGCCGGGAAAATCGCTCTTCCAGTCCGTAATCTTCTCCGTGCCGCGCAGGTCGGGGCGATTGGCGTCCTTCCCGTCATGGCAGGACAGGCAGTAGCGGTCCAGCACGGGCTGGACTTCGCGGGCGAAACTGAACCCGCGCGCCGCACCGCGCCACGGCTTGATGGCCGCGACATCGCCGCGCGAAGCGGCGCTGCCGCGCGCGGGCGGCGTCGAGTTCTGCCGGTCGTGGCAGCCCACGCAGGAGACCGACTCGCCGGGCATGCCCACAAACCAGCTTCGCATCAGTTGCAGTGCCCGGCCCTGCGCGTCGAGCGGCTGCACGGAAATGGGCTCGTTGGCCGGCACGCGGAACAGCGCCGAGCCGTCCTCCGCCACCGGCACCGTGCCCAGGATGCGCTTCACGTCCCAGGGGCCGTTCATGCCCACCGCGCCCATCAGCCCGCCCATCTTGCGGTAGGCGAAACTGTACGAAATTACCCGAAGCGCCTTGACCGTGCCGCGCGGTATGCCCGCGAGCCCCGGCCCGGAATACACGTCGGCCAGATAGACGGTCGCTTCCTTCTCGTCCGTCCGCACTTTGTCCGGAATTGCGGGCGGTGTGGGCCGTGCCTGCACGGGGACCGGTTCCAGCAGTGCATAACCCGGTTCCTCGCGGAGCAGCACCAGGTTGTCGAAGACGTCCACGAGGTAGACGCCCCACCCCGACTGCGGCGTGGGTTGCGAGGCGACGAGGAAATACTTGTCGCTCAGCGGCCAGGGATGCAGGAACTTGGGCCACGAGTTGTCGGCAAGATTGTCTATCGTTACCTGGGGCACCGGTTTGCCCCAGCCTGGAATGCGCTGCACCGCGCCCTCGGTCTCCGTGCGCCCCAATGCCGGGTCAAACACCACCAGCTCGCCCATGCGCGGCACGCCGTGGTGGCCCGACACAATCGCCACCACCCTGGTCGGATGGTTCGGAATCGGCTTTGCATACATCACCGAGGTCGGCCAGTAGGAGTTGCTGCCGTAATACTCCGTCTGTCCCGTGCCGTCGGGGTTCATGTGAAACAGCAGCCGTGTGTTGGAGTGGGGCGTGTCCGTGTACTCCCAGCGCGTGTACAGGATGCGGCCGTTGTTCAGCACCGCCGGGTACCAGTCGTGATCCTGGTCAAAGCACAACTGCCGCACACCAGAACCGTCGGCGTTCATGATGCACAGGTTGGCCACACTGTCGCTGCCGTAGACGCAGGGCACGCCCTGGTAATTCGCCGTGGACGCATAGATGATCCGCCCGTCCGGCAGGTAGCACGGCATGTAATCGTCCACATCCTCCTCGTCGCCCCGCGTCACCTGGCGCAGCCCCGACCCGTCCACACGCAGTTCCCAGATGCGCGACCGGTCATGGCTGCCTGGCATGGAAAACAGCAGACGTTCCCCGTCAAAATGCAGACCTATATCCCCCATAAAGCGCGACTGCTCCGGTCTGTAAAGCGTGCTTAGTGGGCCATCGGGTTGTTTCAGGGAAAGGAAGGCAATCTCATTGTCGTACTTGTTCAACGGCAGGGAGCAGTTGCCCTGCCAATTCTGCGGCAATCCCAGCGCGGGGTCATTCGCGTTGCGCTTGATTACCAGTACCCGTTCAATGGATTTGAGCAGCGGATTGGCCAGCAGTGCCTCGCGCTGGAATGCCGACAGTTCGGCTTGAAAGGCCGGGTCATCCGCAAGTTGCGGCGCATCGGTCAGACGCCTTACGAAGGCGGCGATACGGTCAAGATACGCAGCGCCGTTCGGATACGCCTGCGGTCCCGCCGTCGCGAGGTCCGCCACCGCGCGATGCACCGCAGCCGCATCCACGGCTGTCGCAGACGTGTTCCCCCCCGCCAGAAAAAGGACCAGTGCCACTACCACGCAATTTCGAGTCACCACAGACTTGCACATGGTCACAAAACTCCAGTGGCGCATAACCCCATTATCCCACCCGCCGTGCGATCATATCCGTCCACCGGTCCATGACGCAAAGGTTGGATTCGGATTGAACCGGGATTCCCAGACGCACTTCTTTGGACTGCGGTGGCAACGACACCTCTTTGGCTGTTCAGGGATGAACGACGGGGAGCG
>CALDSM010000004.1 GCA_937923585.1 uncultured bacterium | reverse complement strand
TACGAGCTCTGATCGTGACTGGAGTTCAGACGTGTGCTCTTCCGATCTCCTCGACCGCGCCGCGAACGTGCTCGAAGAACGGCTCGACGACGACCGGAAGCTCTGGGTTCTTGTTCTCCGCTGCGGGCGGCGCGACGATGTTCAGCACCCGGTGCCCCTCCGGCAGCCAAGACGGCTTGGATTCCGTCACCACTTGGCCGCTGCCGGCAAGAATCATTGCGGAAACCATCCACGTCAGCATGAAACGCTCCTTGGTGAAAAACAGGGACTGACGCGCTTTTCGGCAGTTTGAAAAGCGTGTCTGTACCCGTTTTTCGCCCGTCTGGGCAGATTGGCTGAATCAAGCACAGAAATGACTCGGCACCTAGACCCGGCGGGTGCCTTTCCGGTTTCCCGGTTTCCGGTAGTTCCTGATAGAATCGGAATGTCTTGCACGGAAACAGCATTTTTCAAACTGACTGCTGGGGTACAGACCATGATACGGAACCGACTTCTCTTTGCGGGCCTGCTGGCACTCTCGTACGGCGCATTCTGGGGAACAAATGCGGTCGGAGAGGGGGCGGGCGTGCAGAAACTTCAGCCGTTTGACCTGACACAGGTTCATCTGCTGGACCAACGACTCACAGATGCGCAGCGGAAGGATCTGGAGTACCTGCTTTCGCTGGAACCGGACCGGCTGCTGTACGCCTTTCGCAAGAATGCCGGACTCGACGCGCCCGGCACGCCGCTGGGCGGCTGGGAGGCGCCTACCTGCGAGGTGCGCGGTCACTTTGTCGGCCACTACGTGTCGGCCTGCGCCCTGATGTATGCGAACACCGGCGACGAGCGTCTGCTGGAGCGCGGCAATCTCATGGTGGCCGAGTTGGCCAAATGCCAGCAGACGCTGGGCGGCGGTTATCTGTCCGCCTTTCCGGAGACGCTGTGGGACCGGCTCGAATCGGGCAAGAACCTGCCCTGGGCACCCTTCTACACCATGCACAAGATCATGGCAGGCCTGTACGACCAGCACACACTGTGCGGCAATGCGCAGGCGCTGGACATGATGAAGGGCATGGCGGCCTATTTCGCCAAGCGCACGGAGAAGTATTCGCACGAGGAATGGAACAAGGTGCTGGACAAGACGGAGGAGGGAGGCTTCTGCGAGGCACTGTGGAATCTTTATGGCCTCACCGGTGACCCGGCACACCGCGCCCTGGCGGAAAAGTTCGAGAAGTCGTCCTTCCTCGACCCGTTGGCGCGGGGCACGGACAACCTGACCAACCGTCACGGCAACACGCACATTCCGCTGGTCGTCGGTGCCATGCGGCGTTACGAGTTGCTGGGCGAACCGCGCTACGAGTACCTGTCTGAGTTCTTCTGGGACCGCGTCATCACCGCCCGTTCCTTCGCCTCCGGCGGCAGCACCAATGCCGAAGTCTGGGGCGAGCCGTTCAAGCTGGCCAACACGCTTTCGCGCAGCAACCATGAAACCTGCAAAACCTACAACATGCTGCGCCTTACCCGCCACCTGATTTGCGCCACCGCCGACGCGCACTACGGCGACTACTATGAGCGCGCCTTTTTCAACGGCATTCTGGGCACGCAGGAGCCCGAATCGGGCATGCTGGAGTACTACGTGCCGCAGGACAGCGGCTTTCAGCGGGTCTTCGGCTCGGCCTGCGATGCTTTCTGGTGCTGCACGGGCACGGGCGTCGAGTCCTACGCAAAGCTGGCCGACAGCATCTACTTTCACGACGCGGGCAGCATGTATGTGAACCTGTTCATTTCCTCGCAGGTGGTATGGAAGGAGAAGGGGATCACGCTGGAACAAACCACCGGATTTCCCAAGGAACAGGGAACCACACTTGCGGTTCACACGGCTAAGCCCGCCGAATTCGGCATCAGCCTGCGCATTCCGGCATGGGTGAGCGCTGCGGCGCAGGTAAGCGTCAACGGCACGCCCGTGGAGACGCCGGTCGAACCGGGCACTTGGCTGAGCATCAAGCGCACTTGGAAAGACTGCGACCACATAAGGCTGGAACTGCCCATGCGGCTGCATGCGTGGCCCATGCCGGACGATCCCAATCTCGTGGCGTTCATGTACGGACCCGTCGTGCTGGCGGGTATTGTGGACGATCAACCGAACCGCCCGCCGGTCATTGCCGATCAGCCGATCACGCCCATGCCCGATGCGGAGAAAGCGCGCAAGGCGTGGTACTTTCTTGCGGAAACCGTCAATGACTTGTCCTGGCTAGAACCTGTCGAGGGCCAGCCGCTGACCTTCGTGAGCACGGACCAGCCCTTCACCATCACCTTCAAGCCGCTCAATGCCATCGTGGGCGAACGCTACGGGCTGTATTGGCCCGTGATTCCCAAGGACAGTGACCGGCACCGCCAACTGGCCAAGCAGAATGTTGCGCTCGATTTCCTGCGCGACGCCGAAAGCATGGCGAAGGACGGTCCCGTTGACGCGCTGCGCAAGACCTACGACGAACTCGCCGCCGATACCGCGCTGGCGGGGCAGAAGGGCCGCATGACGCTGGCCATGGCGGGTGCATTGCAGCGGGCCGGACGTGATGCCGACGCACGCACACTCGTGGCACCGATAGCTGAGCCGTTTATTGACCGCGACAATGCAGCCGCCCTGATCGCCCTGCTGGGCCAGGATAATAGCGCGATAACAGACGTGAAGCCCTGGGTCATCAACGCGGAAAACGCCGACGGCGCGGCCATTCACGTTGAAAAGGATGGCCGCACAGGCGTTTCCTCCGATGCGGCCCACGGCAAACCGCACGTCTACTTCGCTGTTCCAAGCGGGTCGGTGTTGCACGGGCTCGGCCAGGACGTGAAGATGACCATCAGCTATTGGACCGATGGAAAACCTGGTCGCAGACTGCTGGTAGAGTACGACGCCACCACGGGCGGCGCTTATGCCGCGCCGGGCGCGGTGGAATGTCCGAAGAAGGAGGGGTGGCAGCAGGCCGAGGTGAATCTGTCCGGCGCGCAGTTCATGGGCCGCCAGAATGCCGGTGCCGATTTCCGGGTCAGCGGCGCGGGCTCAGGGGATGTCTGCATCGCCGACATCCACATTGCGGCGGACGCCAAGACGATAAAGAACATCATGGCCGCCTTTGAAGAAGCCGGCGCGGGTCCGATTGATTCGGTCGAGCCGGGCAACGACGCCTCCGAGAAGGCGCACAGCCTAAAGTTCGGAAACAGCGCCGTCGGCATGCACATGGGGCATGGATGGCGCCATGCAGAGGACTGGTGGAGTTGGGACATGGCCGTGGACGCGAAGAAGACCAACACGCTGACCTGCATTTACTGGGGTTCCGATGTGGGACGCCGCTTCGATATCGAGGTGGACGGCAAAGTCATCGCCACGCAGGCATTGGAGACGCCCAAGCCGGGCGTGTTCCTGCGCGTGGACTATCCCATTCCACCCGAACTCACGCGGGACCGCGACAAGGTCACGGTTACATTCCGCAAGGTCAGCGGCTTTGCCGGCGGCGTGTTTACCTGCTCAACGCGTCTGACTGCCAACTGAAGGGGCTGTCCAGGAAAAGGCCTTGGGCGCGTCGGGAAAGGGCAGCCGGTTGAACACCTCGCCGCGCGGCTTGCCGAAGAAGACGAAGTCCGCGAAATCGCACAGCGCGTCCCAATCGCGCGGTTCCTCATCGTGGCCGCCGTCGCGAAACCATATTGCGGCCTTGTCCCCTGCGTTTAGAAATTCAAACACCGGCAGCGCTGCGAGAAGCATCTGCTGCGTGCCCTGCGGATTGGCCCACACATCGCCCAGTCCTATTACACTCAGCAACCCGCGCGGCGCCACCAGCGCCTTCAGGAAATGCTGGTCGAAGGGAAGGCGGTCTTCCCGGCCTTTGAATTCGCGCAGGCGCGGCGAGAACCAGTAATGGAAGCGCTTGGGCTGCGTAATCATGTCCAGTGTCTCCACCCCCCTCGGCTGAATGCGGAACGAACCGGCACCGCCCGATCCGGACGCATGCGGCGCCACCAGCGCAAAGCGCTCGTCCAAAGCACCCGCCAGCAGTGCGGCCTTGCCACAGCGGGAATGACCGGTCACGGCCATCTTCGACAGGTATATATCGTCGCGCGTGGACAGATAGTCCACCACGCGCATCGCGCCCCAGGCCCACATTGCGATGCTGCCGCCGTCGCAGTCGGGATAAAACGGATAGATGCCCACGGAGCGGTCATCTTTGTCGTTGTCCACATCGTGATAGGCGAACCCGGCGAAGGCATAACCCCGCTCAATAATCTGGCGGGCCGTCGGCTCGCCGTGCTTTCCGTACACCGGATTGACGGCGACAATCACCGGAAACTTCGGTCCGCCCGATGTTGGGACAATCACCCCGGCGTGCATGGAAAACCCGTCTGCGCCGTTCATGCGCAGCACAAACTCATGCACCTCTGCCTTGCCTTCAAAGGCCTCGCGCACGGTTTCATTCTCGACGGTGACCGACGCGGGCGCGGGGGGGAGGTGGCCGTACTCGTAATGGAGCAGCAGTTCCGTTATCTCGGCCCGCCGATGTTTCCACTCTTCAGGCGAGGAAACCCGGTGTCCGCTGTTCATCAGGAAGGGATCGGGGAACTCCTTCAAGACGGGCAGTCTGTCCGGTTCGGGGAATCGCGGTTCGGTCGAGTTGCAGCCTGCAAGGCCAATCAACAGCATGGCAACCAGACAGCAGTTCTTCATCTTGCCTCTCCCGGGGTTGTTTTCTCCGCGGTGGAAATGGGTGCGGCACCCAGCATTTTCAGACAGCCATCTGCGGTCGGCACGACGATTTCGCTGACGCCGTCGCCGTTCAGGTCAGCCGCGATGGGCGTGCCTGCGGCTGCGCCCAGGGCCGTTTTCCACACGATCTTCGGCTTGTCTCCCTCGTCCGCCACGGCGTAGAAATCGCCGTGGCTGGTGCCAAACAGAAACTCCTGCGCGCCGTCACCGTTGATATCGCAGGTGATAGTGTCCGTGGTGGCCGCTTCCAGCGGCAGTTCCCAGCGCACGGAGCCGTCGGCGACGTTCACGCAGGCGAAATTGCCGTTCTGTCGGCTGAAAGCCATGAGCCATGCGTCATCCGCAAGGCGGAGGAAGCCTTCACAGGCGCACCGGTTTTCGCCCGGCGGCGGAATCTTGTGCCACAGCGGTTCTGCCTGGATCGTCATGGCGGCCTGGAAATAGTGGCCGTCCACCAGGCTCACCAACGGAGTCTGGTCCTTCCGGTCCAAGATGGCGGGAAACGTGTAAAGCCCCTGGCTCGGCTGCTTGAAAATGTCGGGGGGAAACAGCGGCCCCAACAGTAAGTTGCCTGTTGGGCCGTCGGCCACACAGTAGTAATCAGGACAGGTGAATACCAGGTCTTCCTTGCCGTCGCCGTTGCAGTCGCAGGCTGAGGCAAAGTTCACGCTGGCGCCGTTGTACCGTTCCAGTTTCTCTTGTTCAGCTTTCTCCCAAAGCACCGCGCCGGTGCGTCCATCCACCGCCGCGCTGCGCACGAGCGGCGTGCCCGCCCACACGTACAGGTCGGGCATGCCTCGGCCTTGGAAATGCGCGGCGCGCAGGTAGGCCTTGCGCGGCGCGGGCAGCCCCGTGCGGGTGGACGCGGGGAAACGCGACTCCCACAGCAGGATGTCATTTTCCGCCGGAGTGACCGCCCGAACCAACGGCGTCGCATCGGGGACAACCGTAAGCGTTACTACTTCGTTCTTGCCGTCGCCGTTGAGGTCGGCAAAGACCGGTTCGCAGGAGGACACATACTCGCGGAACGGTTCCAGCGTGTTGTTCTTCAGCTTGAACGTCCGCAGCTTGGGTTCTTGGAATAGGCCCAATTCATTTACGCCGTCGGCGTCCAAATCGGCGGCAAAGAGCGGGGGAGAGGGTGGCCCGGCCAGCGCAGGCACGGCGGTGAAGTCGCCTCGGTCGGCGGGCTTGGGCGGGACAATCCATGGTTCAAGGGTGACGTTGCCGTCCGCACCCATCTTCAACGCAAACCGCGCGCCGTCCTTCTCGACTTGCGGCGGCTGCACGGGCCGGCGCTCTTGGTTAATTGCCTCCGACGCTTTTGCGGAGTTGTCGCGCCACAATTCAACCGGTTTTCCGTCCTTGAACGCATACAGGCAGGCACCGTCCAACTGGGTGCGGGTCGGGTCTGCGGACAGGTTGCACAGCACACCCATCGGTCCGTTCTCGCCAAGCCTGTGGCAGCCTACCGCGATGACATCGGGAATCCGGTATTTCAACGCGCCCGAGACGGCATCATAGATGCGGGCAAGCCACGCGTTCTCGTCTTCCGAGTTGTACATCGAGAGAACCATTTCGAGATTGCCGTCGCCGTCCACATCCACATCGGGTGGGGCCGCCCAGGTGGTGGCCACCTTGCCCGTGGTCACACTCTCCGGCCAGCCGCAACCCCAGGCCTTCTCGTACTTGCCGCCGTGGTTCAACAGGACTTCGTGGTGCTGCGCGAAATTGGCAATGCAGAGAAAGTCCTCCAGCCCGTCCTTGTTCAGGTCCGCGAATTTCACCAGCCCGTAGCTGCGGATATTCGCGGGCGAGACGTCCCATTTGCAGAACTGCTTGAGCGTGCCCGTGTCGCTGTCGAGCACCCACATCTTGCTGTGGCACTCGACGACCAGTTCGCGCGCACCATCGCCTTCCATGTCGGTCTGCAACAGCGACGGGAAACAGGTGTAGTCACTGAAGTCATAGCGCCAGCGTTGCGTGGGCGGCTCGCCGGGCGCGCCAAAGGAAAACAGCGCAATGTATCCGTTCTTAGGGTCCGGCGGATAGGCCTGCATGAGCACCACAACCTGTTTGCCCTTCAATCCGTGCACGTACTCGCCCGCGGACAGGTACCACGCATAGGACATCGGTTCCACATCGTAGCGCCAGATCAGCCGTCCGTTCTCCGCCGAGACCAGCACCGCCGCACCATAATCTTTGCCTGGACGTTCCGCTTGAAGTAGCAGTTCCGTCTTTCCATCTCCGTCCAAATCTTCCGCGGCAGTCACTGCGGTGAAATTCAGCCCGGCCGGATGGTTGCGCCAGCGTTGTATCCCCGCCGTGTCGAAACAGAACAGTTCCCCGCCCACGATGGAAACGCCAAGTCTCACCCCGTCCGCCGTGTTGGTGAACCTCGTAATCGCCGCCTGGGAGCGGCCCAAATCCAAAATTGGGTGGGTGAGAGGCGCGTCGGTCATCTTGCCCGGCAGCGGCTGAATGCCCGTCAAGTGGGCATTTTGCCTCGGCTCCGGCCAGTCTCCGGGGGTGGCATGGGCCGCACCCCGGCAGGCAACCATGCCCAGCAGTAGTAAGAGAGAGCGAACAGTCGCACGGTGCATTGCAGACATCGAAAACTCCTTGGCGGACCATTATCAACGCATTCCCCCGTCTACCGCAACGATATCCGTTTCTCAGGCGGCCGTGCTAGAATCATGTCTTCGTTGTCCGGATTCCAATGCTTTGGAGGAGATACCGCCATGCTGCATCTGATTTGTCTCGCCGCGCTGCTTCCCGTTCAGGCCGTGACTGCGCCTCAGCCCCCCTGCGCGTTTGTTCCCGCCGGGGAACTGGCTGCGCGCATTGCCATGGTACACCACCGTTTTGCGGAGGTCACCGAACCGGCGTTCACGGACAAGTTCATTCTGGCCGACGTGGAACTCGATCCGGCCTATCCGCGCCGTTTCTCCGAATTCAGTGGTGACATCTCAGGCCGTTACATCGGTGCCATGGCCCTTCTGCCGCCCAATGACCCGAAGGCCGCGGAAAATCTGGACCGTATCGTGGACAAGGTGCTCGGGTATCAGCGGGCCGACGGCCGATTCGGCAATGACAAGCTGTCCTTCACCGCCGCCGAAGTCGGCCCGGAACACATGGCGCTTTTCTGGGGCAACGGCCGTCTGCTGGTAGGGTTGCTGGAATACTACTCGGTCAAGCCCTCCGACAAGGTGCTGGACGCCTCGCGCAGGCTCGGCGATTTCCTGCTGCGCGTTTTCGACGACTGCGCCAAGCCGGAG
This sequence comes from uncultured bacterium, assembly GCA_937923585.1. GTDB lineage: Bacteria > Hydrogenedentota > Hydrogenedentia > Hydrogenedentales > CAITNO01 > CAITNO01. The sequence continues at coordinate 590 of CALDSM010000004.1, read as the reverse complement.
GTCATTGAGCGGGTGCGCGGCAAGGCCGCCAACGGGTTCATCTGCTTTACCCAGTTCAACGAGGGGCTCGAACTGCTCACCCGCGCCACAGGCGACACCAAGTACCGCGAGGTCGCCGCGAAGATGCTGAGCCTTCTTGAACCGCCGGGTGACCAGCATACCCATGGTTATCTCACCACGCTACGCGGCCACATGATGATTTACGAGTCCACCAAGGACAAGGCGCTCCTCGATGCCGTGGTTGCCCGCTACCGTGAGATGATTGATATCGGCGCAGTGAAAACCAACGGCGGCGTGCTGGAGTATTTCAAAAAGAACTACAACCGGGATGAGGGCTGCTCGGAGGCGGATTTTGTGCGGCTGTTGCTGCAACTGTGGCGGGCCACCGGCCAGGCCGAGTATCTCAACCGCGCCGAGCATTGCCTGTACAACTCGCTTTTCGCGGGCCAGTTCGCCACCGGCGATTTCGGCCACCACGACTTCGATGATCGTGGCTACTATGCTTCGGCGGGCCATGGCCGGGCCTGGTGGTGCTGCACCATGCACGGTCTGCGCGCCCTGCGCGATGTGCTGGACAACGTCATCACGCA
>CALDSM010000003.1 GCA_937923585.1 uncultured bacterium | reverse complement strand
CCTGAACCGGCCGTCTCCGCCAGCCACGGCGGATAGGGCGTAACGTGCAGGACCGCACACCAGCACAGAGGACCGTACACCAGCACGGAGAGCCGGGCACCAGCACGGAGAGCCGGGCACCAGCACGGAGAGCCGGATCATCTCCATGTCTGGAGCGCCGAAGGCGCGGCACAACAATAGCCCGGGGCGTAAGCCCCGGGTTTACGACATCCGTTTTCGATTGAGCCCCGAAGGGGCGACACAACACGTCGGGGCCCCGGCACCTCATCGTCTCAGGGAAACAACCCGTCCATCGGCACGTTTGCCAGCTCATCCTCCACCAACCGTACATCCTTCGGATTCGGCACCAGGAAATACAGCGCCGTCGCGTCGGGATCGGCAAACTCCGTGAGCATCACCTCCTGCGTCGCCGCAAACGGATACCACACCCCCGGCAGCCACACCCCCGCCTTGCACGCAATGCCGTCCGGCCGCACCGCCGTGTCGGGCTGCGGCCCCGTCACCGAGGCGGGATCAAGCGTGAGCAGCCGCGGTTCGCCGTCCTTGAGGGCCGCATTTCTCTTCGGGGCCAGCGCGAAAAGCTGCGGCCCCCGCATCACCGCCGCGCGGCCTGCCTGGTTCTGCCGCCCCTTCACCAGCCGCCAGTCCATCGCGAACTCCAGCGTGAGCACATCGCCGTCCTTCCACTCCCGCACAATGCGCCCGAAACTGCCCGGTGCGGTGGCATCGTCCGCGGGCGCGCCGTTCAGGCGCACGTCGCATTTTGGCGTCCACCGGGGCGTGCGAAATGCCAGCGTGAACGCGGCGGGCTGGTCCAGCCCGACGCGCACAGTCACCTTGCCTGAATTGGGGTAATCCGTCTCCTGTTCCAGCTTCAGCCGTGTGCCGTCGGCCAGTTTTATCTCCGCCTGCGAGGCCGTGTACAGGTTCACGGCAACACCGTCCACCGTTCGGTAATACACCATGCCGGGCAGGTCGGCAATGGCCCTGCGGTAATTGCAGGGGCAGCAGTACGTGTCCACCTCGTGATAGACGCGCTTGGTCTCAAAGGGCGTGTAATAGCGGATACGCCGCCCGTCCGGCGACTGCGCGGCGAAGAGTGCGTTGTATACGGCCCGCTCCATCAGGTCGCCGTACACCGGATTGCCCGTCCTGCGGAAGAGTTCGTCCCAGAACCGCAGCAGGTACGTGGTCGTGCAGGTTTCGCCGTTGTTCGTCGTGCCCGACTGCGTGTTGTGCCAGCACTCATGATCGCCGCAGGTGCCCGTGACCACCAGCCCGTCGCCGTCCAGCAGAAACTGCATCACCTCCCGGCTGGGCGCCCACAGCGCGGTCTCGTCGGGCGTCGGATTGAGGCGAATCTGAGACAGGCACTTGTCTATGTAGGCGTAGGCATGGCCCTCGACGCCGCCCCAGCGCCCCAGCGTGATGGGCGGGTGCCAGGTGTTCAGCGGCCGGTAATTCCGCGCGGCATCCAGGTACTTCGCGTCGCCCGTCTGCCCGTGCAGCGCGATCATCGCCTCCTCAAAGCCCGTGTCGGGCATGTGCGGGCTCAGGTCGCCTATCTTTATCCGCGGTTCCACCATCAGCCGCGACACCAGGTAGTCCGCCAGCCGCCGCGCACCCTCCAGCGACGCCTTGTTTCCGCACGCCGCATAATCCGCCGTCAGCCCCAGCACGAGGTACGACATCTCATGCACGTCCCAGAGCGCGCCCACGCGCGCTTCAGGCTTCATCATGCCGATGTACCCGTCCGGTTCCTGCGTGGACAGCAGGTCTGCGACGAGCTTGTTCTTCCGCTCCAGGAGCCGGGCATTACCGGTGCATGCCGCCAGCCGCGTCATGCCGTCCAGCGTCTTGCCTAGCCCCACGTATCCCTCGCCGGCCGACTTCTTTCGGAACGGCGCGAGAAAGTCCTTGTCCAGGTCTATCACCATCAGGTTGTTGTTGATCGTGACGTCAATCCGGCGGCCCATCTCCCCGCCCAGTTTCACCTGTCCCGCATCCAGAGGTGACAGCGGCATCGGTGCGGGCGCGGCAGCGGCGCAAAACGCCATGATTCCAATCGCGGTCCAAAGCATGTCATGTCCTCCTGGTTCATTCACTGGGAGCGCCGGCATCCTTGCCGGCAGACCGTTTGCGAAAACCCAGCCGGCGGGGACGTTCCCGCCTTCGCGGGAATGACGGGCGCTCCCGGTCACAACTACTTGATGCCCACCGGTCCCAACGGCCCCGCATACAGGCCGCCCGCACCGTTGTTGTTGTACACGCGTATGGCGATGACATTGTCGCCGCCGAAATCCACGTCGTCCGCGTCCACCTTGTAAAGACGCTCCTCCTGGTAGGCGGTCTTGAAATGGTCCGGCAGCATGCCCTTTCCGCCGACCGACTTGCCGTTGAAGAAGGTGCGGTCCACATCGTCAATTTTGCCCAGCGGCAGCACAAGGCCATGCCCCTTCCATTCCGCCGGAATGGTGACGTGCCTGCGGTACCAGCCCCAGGCGGGCTCTTCTTTGTAGCCCGAAGTGTCACCCCACGCCCCGGGCAGCGCGGCCTTCTCCCAGCCGCTGTCGTCCAGGTCCGGATCGCGCCAGTCGAGGTTGTCGCCGCGCTTGAAAAGCCATTCACCTTCGAGCGCGATGTGGGGCGCGATCATCCTGACGGGCTCGCAGTTCCACTCACCCGTCCCGACTGCAATGTCATGCATGCCGGGCTTGTCCAGTTTGTGCGCAAGCGCGATGCTGTCCTTCGTTCCCGCGTCGAGGAGCACATCCAGTCTCTCCACAGAAGTCCCGTCGATGAACAGCCGCAGGCCGTTCGCCCACGGGCGGCCGGTGCAATTGCCCATCGGCAGGCTCGCCGTAAGCGTGTTGTCCGCCGACAGCGAAACCTTCAGTTCGCCGAAGGCGATGCCCTCCAGCGCAATCTTGAACGCAAACGCGTGGTCGCAGGGTTTCTCGGACGGCGTCTTGATGACGAGCGCGCCGGCTTCCTGCTTCCATGCAACCGGTTCACCGCAGCCGACCAACTTCACATCGCCGACCTTTAGGCCCGGCTCGGCCTTGGTACCCAGCGACGCGATGCGGAAATCCTCGCTGTCCTTGGGCCAGCCCATGCAGACCGCGTAGAGCGTGTTTCCCTTGCACGTAAACCGCACATCCTGCGCGGTGAACGGGTCCTCCCGGTCGTCGGAAAAGGAGCCCGATTGCACCTTCGTCGGGCCTTCCGCCGGCACGAACCACGGGCGCGTCCCGTAGATGGCCTCGCCGTTCAGGTTCAGCCAGTCTCCCATGCCGAGCAGGATGTCCTGCGCCTCCTGCGGGATGGTGCCGTCGGAGCGCGGGCCGATATTGAGCAGCAGGCACCCGTTCTTGCTCACGATGTCAATCAACTCGTGCAGCAGCGAGGTCACGGAGCGGAACTTGTCGTTCTCGATGTAGCCCCACGACTTTATGCTGACCGACGTGTCGGTCTGCCAGAACTGGTCGCTCGCCTTGTCGAGCTTGCCGCGTTCAATGTCGAGCACCGCCGTCTCGCGCGGGAAGGTTTTGTTCTTGTAGTTGATCGCCACGCCCTGGTTCCATTCCAGGCCGCGGTTGTAGTAGTGCGCGGCAAACTGCTGGAGGTAGGGAACGAAACAGGGCTGCTCAATCCACCAGTCAAACCAGACCACCTGCGGCCGGTACTTGTCCACCAGTTCATTGGTGCGGGCGAGCCAGTTGTCAAGGAACGCCGCGTCGGGGATGTCCTGCTCGGTGCGCGCCGGCCCGTACAGGTCGTTCCACGTGTCCGCCTTCACATCGGAATCAAATTTGCGTCCGTCGCCGAAGAACCACCAGTGCTCGGCCCGGTGCGAGGACAGGCCAAACACCAGCCCCTCCTTGCGCACGGCGTCGGCCAGTTCGCCGACGATGTCACGCTTGGGGCCCATCTTCACGGCGTTGTAGTCGCTCAGGCCGCAATCGTACATGGCGAAACCGTCGTGATGTTCCGCCACGGGCACCACGTACTTCGCGCCCGCCTTCCGGAAAAGCTCCGCCCACGCGGCCGGGTCGAACTTCTCCGCCTTGAACAGCGGAATGAAGTCCTTGTAGCCGAACGTGGACTGGGGGCCGTGGGCTTCAACGTGGTGCTTGAACTCGGGCGAACCCTCGCAGTACATGTTGCGCGGATACCATTCGTTGCCGAAGGCGGGCACGGAATACACGCCCCAATGGATGAAGATGCCAAACTTGGCGTCTTGGTACCAGTCCGGCACCGTGTACTGCTTGAGCGAGTCCCAGGTGGGTTCATAGTTCATCGGCACCTCCGTGCCGTACGCGGAGGTGGCCCCCATCAAAGTCACGATCAGGAAACCCAGAATCCCGAGAATCAGCCACAGTCTGTCCATAACGCAATACCTCCCTGTCCTAAAGACTATGAGAGTCCTACGCCGTCGTCTTTCCCTGCCCGCGTTTTGCGGCAAGTGCAATGCAGGCTTGAATATCCTCCGGAACCAAGTCGGGATAGTCGGCAAGCAACTCATCTTCGCTTGTGCCTTGGGCCAGAAGGCTCAAAATCATCTCCACGGATATCCGCATTCCCCGAATGATCGGCTTGCCCGAAAAGATGTCCGGATTTGCCGTGGTTCGCCCAAGCAGGCTCTGATCGTCCATTTTTTGTCACCCTGCACATCGCCCAAACTGGCTGAAGAGCGATTATAGCATTCCAACCGGCTTCAACAGCCTCCCCGAGGTGACTATTTCGGCCCCGCACCCTTGTCAAAGAGTCGGCAGAACGACTCTGCCAACAGTACATGCCCCTCGTTGGAGAGGTGCAGTCCGTCTTCCGTGGCGCCCGGTTTGCCCAGCACCTTGGCCAGATACCCCTTGGGAATCAGTCGCACCTTGTACTGCCTTGCCAGTCTGCGCTGGACAAGGCCAAAGCGGTTGAACGTCGGCGGCAGCGGCAGTTCCACCATCACCACGAGACGGCCGGGTTTGCACACTGCGACAAGAAGCGCCTCCAGTCCCTTCTCAAAACCTCCTCTGCCGTCCAACAGGTCGTTGCCGCCGATTTCCAGGAACACCAGCGCGGCGTCCTTGTCAATGCGCCTGGCCTGTGCCAGGGCGCTTTCGACTTTTGCGCCGGGCACACCGAGATTTACCGTCTTGAGTCCCACCTCGTCTCCAAGGAGTTCGGGCCAGTTCCTGCCGGGCGCATGCGCCCCCTGGCTGAGGGAATCGCCAATGACAAACAGTGTGTCGAAACCTGCAATGGGAATTGTCACCGGGCGATGATACGGTGACTCTACTACCACCATAACAACTGACACTACACAAAGCAGCGTCACGGCGGCATCGGCCCACCGGCGGTGGTTCGAAAGCAGGACGGCGCCAATGAGCAATGCCACCCAAAGGAAATAGGTCCACAGGGGAATCGGCGTGGCGGAGGCAAGCACCAGAATCGTGCCGGTCACCATAGCGATATGGGATGCAAAGCGCGGCCAGCGGCCTTTGGCCCCCATGCCAACCACGACGGCAATGCAGGCGAGGCCCAGGCCGACAAAGTAGACCGTGCCGTCCAGGAATTGAACCGCAATGAAGTTGGTGGCGGAGGTCATGCCGAATCCCCATTCATCGTCCGATGATTATGGCGCTGCGTCGTGGGATGGGTCAATTGTGGGCTGCGCACAGTGCGTGGAAAGTATGGGACGCATGGGGGGTATGGAGACGGCTTTGGATCAGTTTCTATTTCCCAAGAATCTCGCCAATTATCTTCATTCCGGCAAGGCGTCCGTGTTGCGTGAGTCCTGTAAAGTCCCCCGATTCGCGGACCACAGAAAGCATGTGCCGGATGGCTTCAATGGCTGACAGGACGGCAACCGTGGGCAGGCTGACGCGGGCGACGCCGCAGGCGCACAAATCCTTAATGGACATCGCGCCGATGTTGTCGAACACACCGGCGGCAATGCTTACGGGACCCTTGATTTGACTCGTGAGTTCCCGGACTTCCTCGATCATCCTCACACCCGTCACGAACACCAGGTCGGCCCCCGCCTCCAGATACCGGTTTCCCAGGCGAATGGATTCGTCGAGCCCCGCGCGCCTGTCCGGCATGACCGACAGGGCGTCCGTCCGAGCGTTCAGCACGAGTTTGCCCGCGCCGCTGCTGTCTGCCCCTTCGCGCGCAGCGCGGATCTTTTCCACCATCAACGCGGAATCCACCACCGCTTTGGGTCCGGGCGCGCCGAGCATCTGATCCTCGATGTTAATGCCGGCCACGCCCGCATCCGCGAAGGCCGCCACCGATTCAAACACGCGCTCCGGCCCGCCGAATCCGTCTTCGCCATCGGCCATGACCGGCACCTGCACGGCTTCCACAATCTTTCGTGTGATTTCGAGATTTTCCTCGAAACCCAGTCTCGGCTCAGGGGCGGCGCGTGAAGCAAGCGCCATGCTGAACCCCGAACATTGGATCGCACGGAACCCGGCCATCTCGATGAGGCGGGCGCTGAGCGCGTCGTAGGCGTCCGGCATGACCAGCGGACGTTCCGAGACAAGAAGACTACGCAATTGCTCGCAGACGTTCATGACACCACACCTCCAACAAGGTTCGGGCACGGCACCAATCACAGCATCATTAGACAGAATAGCACAACCTTCGGTCCGGAGGCGTTAGCCCCTTTTTCAGTCCGTGTCCGTCCGCACGCCTATCCGTCAGCGTCATGTTTTCCCTCACAGAATTTCACGCCAAACGTACCGCAGGTGTTCCGCCTGCCCCGGGCTTATGCGCTTCCCCTCTCTGCGTACCTCTGCGTCCTCCGCGACGCTGCGTTCCTTGGCCCTTCTTCTTTCCATACTACTATGTCCCAAAATCACCGCAAGGCGCAGTGATTCTTCTGCCGCGCTCCCCCCTCCCCTCATCCTGTTCATCCTGTCCATCCATGTCAATGTCTCTGCTTCTTTGTGTTCTTTGCGCTCTTTGTGGTTAATCTCTATTCTGTCCGTATTCCTTTTCCGTGCTGTCCCGTGTATTCCGTTGTTCCTCTTGTTCTTGGTTGCCATGCTCCAAACTCAAATCACCCCGCGTCACCTGTGGTCGCGCCCTCGGCACCCTCCTGAAAATGCCGCCGTTGGAAATACAGTGCGACGTTCACCAGGCCGATCAGCACGGGCACCTCCACCAGCGGGCCGATCACTGCGGCAAAGGCCACGCCGGAATTGATCCCGAACACGGCCACGGCCACGGCGATGGACAGTTCGAAATTGTTGCTGGCCGCGGTAAAGGACAGGGTGGCGCTTTGCCCATAGGTCGCGCCGACCTTCTTGCTCATGAAGAAGCTGAGCAGGAACATGACGACAAAGTAGATCAGCAGCGGAATGGCGATGCGGACGACATCCATCGGGATCTGCACGATCAGGTTGCCCTTCAGGCTGAACATCACAAAGATGGTAAACAGCAGCGCAACGAGCGTGATGGGGCTGATCTTGGGAATGAACTTCTGGTGGTACCACTCCTTGCCCCGCGCCTTCACCAGAACGAACCGGGTCAGCATGCCGGCGATGAAGGGAATGCAGAGATAGATGAACACGCTCTTGGCAATCTGGCTGATGGTGACGCCGACCACGCTGCCCTGAAGGCCGAAGAGCGGCGGCAGCACGGTGACAAACACCCACGCATAAACGCTGTAGAACAGCACCTGGAAGATGCTGTTGAAGGCGACCAGCCCCGCGCAGTATTCCGTGTCCCCCTTGGCCAGTTCGTTCCACACGATGACCATGGCGATGCAGCGGGCAAGGCCGATCATGATAAGGCCCACCATGTATTCCGGCTTGTCATGCAGGAACACGACGGCCAGTCCGAACATGAGGACGGGCCCGATGACCCAGTTCTGCACCAGCGACAGCCCGAGCACCTTCGTGTTGCGGAACACGTCGCCCAGTTCCTCGTACTTCACCTTCGCCAGCGGCGGATACATCATCAGGATCAAACCGATGGCGATCGGGATGTTCGTCGTGCCGACTTGGAAGCGGTTGATGACAGACTCGACGCCGGGGATGAGGTATCCCGCGCCGACGCCCGCGCCCATGCCCAGGAAGATCCAGAGCGTCAAATACCGGTCGAGAAAGGAGAGCTTCTTAATCACACTGTTTTCCATTGCGCAAATATCCTTCGGCTATGCGCCCGGTTTCTTGGCCGCCACGTACAGGCTGGTCACGAAATCACCCGGCTTGGCGCCGGACGGCATGTGTTCGCGGATCTTCCGGTACAGCGGGTCCTGCCATTCCGTCATGCTGTTCACATAGTCCGGCTTTTGCGTCAGCACGATGTCCGTCAATCCGGCCTCGCGCGCCATGCGCTCCGTCTCCGCAATGGGCACGGCCCCGGCCACGCAGCCGATGAGCGCCTTGACCATTTCCAGGATCTCCCGCGGCAAAGGCCGCACCAGCGCGAGATCCGAAATGGCCGCGCGTCCGCCCGGCTTCAACACGCGCGCAATCTCGCGCCACACCTGCGGCTTGTCCGGCGACAGGTTGATCACGCAGTTGGAGATGATCACGTCCACGCTACCGTCGGCCACGGGAAGGTGCTCGATCTGGCCCAGGCGGAACTCCACAT
>CALDSM010000002.1 GCA_937923585.1 uncultured bacterium | reverse complement strand
GGTGCTCCGGCCCTGGCCGTTGCCCTGCCACCGGCCGCGGCCATCCATCAAACCGGCTACTGGAAGAACGGCGAGACGCTGTTCCGCCATGCGCTCGCGGTGACTGTGGACAATCCGGAGGCGCGCAACAATCTGGCCGGCGCCCTGTATGGCGAGAAGAAGTATGATGAGGCCGGCAGCCAGTTCCAGCAGGCGCTCATTCTTGACCCGAACAACACGACGGCGATGAACAAGATGGGGGTTCTCCTTTATGAAAAGGGCAAGTATGAGGAAGCCGTTGCCAAGTACCGGCAGGCACTGTCGTTGAACCCTAACTTTGAAAAGGCCCGCATGAATCTGCGGGTTGCGCTGAAGGCGCAGGGAAAACTCGACGCGCCGATGGCCGAGTATCAGGACCTCCTGAAGAAGGACCCCAAGACGGTGGACGACTACTGCCGGATCGGAACGCTGGCAATGACCCTGGGCGGCAGCGACGAGGCATTCAGCGCCTTTGCAGAGGCGCTGAAAATGGAACCGGGCGGCAAGAAGGCAAATCTCGCCATTGCGGACATTTTGGTGGAGCAGGACAAGTTCAACGACGCGCTGGGCTACTACGAGAAGGCCCTGCAGGCAGACCCCCGGGACGCACAGACGCTCTATAACATGGGGGTGCTCCTGTCCCGGATGAAGAGGCCCGGGGAGGCCGCCGAGAAATACGGGGAAGCGCTGAAATGGAAGCCGGATTTCGCGGAGGCCCACAACAATCTGGGAAGCCTGCTGGCCAACGCGCAGCGTTTGGACGAGGCCGTTGAACACTACCGCAGGGCCGCCGCGCTCGACCCCAACTATGCCCGGGTCCGCGTCAATCTGGCCAGCCTGCTCGCCTACCAGGGACAGACCGACGAGGCGGTGAGACTGTATGAGGAAGCCATCGGCATCAAACCGGACGGCGCGGCCGCAAGGCTGGGGCTGGCCCGCCTTCTGATGAAGAGCCCGCGAAAGGCGGAAGCGGAGGCACAACTGAAGAAGGTGCTCGAATTCGAGCCAAAGAACGCGCAGGCACTGGAACTGATGAAGGAATTCGAGCCTGCGAAGACATCCCAGCCCGCTGCGGAGGGGATTTCGCAATGAGCGGGAACCGTCCTGCCCGATTCTGGAGCCTGACGCTGTGAACCACACCAAGGTCTGGATTTGCACGGGCCTTGTCCTGTGCTGCGTCGCCATCTACGGCCAAACCCTGGCGCACGATTTCATCAACTATGACGACGGCCTGTATGTGACGGACAACCCCCATGTCCTGGCGGGATTGAGCTGGTCCAATGCGGGATGGGCCTTCACCACGGAGCGCGCCATGTATGTTCATCCGCTCACATGGATGAGCCATATGTTCGACTGCGACCTGTACGGGCTGCGGCCCTGGGGGCACCATCTCACCAATCTGATCTTTCACGCGCTGGGTTCCGTCCTGCTCTTCCTGGTGCTTGCGCGTATGACCGGCGGCCTGTGGCCCAGCGCGCTGGCGGCGGCGCTGTTCGCCGTCCATCCGCTGCATGTGGAATCGGTCGCCTGGATTGCGGAGCGCAAGGACGTGCTGAGCATGGTGTTTTGGGCGGGCGGTCTGGGGGCCTACGCATGGTACCGGCGGCGGCCCGGCGTGCGGCGCTATCTTGCC
>CALDSM010000001.1 GCA_937923585.1 uncultured bacterium | reverse complement strand
GAATCATGACAGCACACGGCAGCATCAAACCGTAACCTTCCACGTTGTCCGAACACCGGCCGGGCATGAAGCCAATATCCTACGCTTTGGACCCGTTTGCAAGCAAAACGCGGCGCGGTGGGGAATTTGGCTGACAAACGGATTGCGTCCCATACTGCGAAGGCGTACACTGACAGCAGTCTCCGGGGAAAAGGAGCGCGTTCGCGTGCAACCTGCCGTTTCGGAGGGATGAGGTCGGAAAAGGGGAAAAGAGTGATGGAATACTTCCTCATGACCGAGGAACAGCGCACAGGGCCTTTCACCGAGGAGGAGGTTCACGCAAGAGTTCGGGCGGGCGGGGTGAACGCACGGACTCTCGTCTGGCACAAGGGGCTGGACAAGTGGAGACCCTTTTCGGACGTGTTTGCAGAACCGCCCGAGCCTGTCTACTGGTTTGCCATGATCGACAATCGCCATGCGGGACCCATGACGCCGCAGGTGTTCTGGAGTCAGGTGGCAGCGGGCCAAATTACGCCGGAAACTCCAGTCTGGCGGGCGGGCATGACATCTTGGCAGCCGCTGGGCGAGACTGCCGAAACACCACCGTCCCTTTCATCACCGAGGCCCTGTCCGCAAGCAAAGCAGGCCCCTGCCCTTTCACGTGGAGCATCTGCGCGGTTCGACGGCATCGCGCCGCCGTTTAAGTATGGGGGCTTCTGGATTCGGCTGCTGGCGATTATCCTCGACACCGTGCTCCTTTGGGCGATCTTGATGTTTGTATTGGTGGTGTTGGATGCACTGCTTATAGGCACCGCGAAAATGACGGCCGGTCCCAGTCCGTCACAAGAGGCCATAGTCGCATTCTTTGCGTTGGGCATGTTGGGCATGATCGGAATCTTCTTGGCGTTGTTGGTGACTGCATTCCTATACCCGGTTCTGACTACCTGGTGGCTGGGCGGCACCCTGGGGAAATTGATCTGCGGCTTGCGCGTGGTGGGGTCCGACGGTGAAGTGCTGTCTCTTCTGCGATGCACAGCACGAGAGTTGGCCAAGGGTATAATTTCCAACTCGCTGACCGCCGGGATAGGTTTTCTTGTTGCCGCGTTTACTGCCGAGAAGACAGCGCTGCACGACTTGATCTGCAACACGCGGGTGGTAAGAAAGAGGTAAGAAAAAGAACACCCCCGGATCACAACCGCGCGGGACGTGCGCGGGTCCGGGGGTGTCATTCGGGAGGATCGGCTATTTGCGCTTGACGCGGGCCAGCACGCGCTCGATCCAGAGGTCGAGGTGTTCGCGGCCGAGCGTGGCGGCGAGGTCAATGCCGTCGGTGCGGGCAATCGCGATGGCGCGGTCGCGGGCGAGTTCGCGGGCGCGGCGGCGCTCGTCGCCGGTGAGGGTGCCGTCAGCGCTGGCGGCCTTGATGCCGCGCACGTATTCCTCGCTGACCTGGCGCACGGCCGATTCGACACAGCGCAGGGCGCGCTGGACCCGGTCGCGGTTGAGCCGGCTGAACCAGGAGGTGGACTGGACGGCGGCCCAGATCGCACCGGCCACGCCGGCAATGACGGACAGTGCAGGATCGCTGGTGAGGATGTCGGTAAGGGTCATGGGTGGGGTTTCCTTTCTGGGAAATGGGGGGCATGGGCGTTGTGGGAGAATCCGAAGATTCGCTGCTGTCAGCAGGCGGGATGCCTGCGGTGCCGTTCACCACCAGCGGGCGTGCCATCGGACCGTGGCCGCGCCCTGATGGGAACTGTCGAAGTCGTCATAGAAGTGCAGGGTGGCCGCGCCCGGCTCCAGTTGCGGGTAGTCTCCGGCCATAAGGGCGGTGACATCGGCGCCGTTGAGCGTGGCGCGGCGGGCCGCACCGTCCACCACGAGCACCTGGCCCGCGGCCATCACACCGGAATAACTGAGCCGGCGAACGCCGTCGTCAAAGGCGGGTGTCGTTATCGGGCCTTCGGCCGTGAACTGAACCTGCAGGGGAGCGGAAGTGGTGCCGTCGTTTTCCACCGGCAGCGCCGCGCCCCAGGCACGGATGGTCCAGGATTCCTGCGATTCCGATTCCGCCTCTTCGAAGGCCTGACTGGGGGTGAACCACGCGGTGAAGACCGCCTCGCGGCCGGTGCGGTGCACCTCACGGTCGAACCGCTGCAGCCGCGCGGAAAGGCACCGGCCGGGACGCAGGCTGAGTTGGACATCGCCGGTGTCGCCGCCGAAGGCGGCGCGGACGATGTCGTCCAGCCGCGATTCCAGTTCGCCCAACGTGCCGGCATCACCGACGGAGCCGGTGATGCGGATGGTGCGCGCGGGCACATCGGGGTCGGTGTCGCGACGTTCATGCACCGCGACAGCGTCGTCGGAAAGGGTCAGGTCGCCGATGCGGATCATGGGGTTGCTCCTATTGTTTTGGAGTAGGACGGTCTTCTTTTGAGTGCGTGCGGCCATGCCGCCGCTATTCTTCGCCGGGGCCGTGCCCCGGCGCGGCGGAGGCGCAGCCTCCGCCAAAGCGGCAGCATGGCTGCCGCAGTCAAAAGAAAGCGGCGTCGGCGACGCCGCGCTCCATAAGGGTTCAATCCTCGCCCATCAGCGGCATGGGGTCGGTGGTCAGCGTTGGCAGCGGGGCGGGCGGCGTGGCCAGCAACGGCGCGAGCCGTTCCCAGCCGCGGCACTCGGCGGAGGCGGCCGCTTCGCACAGGGCGGGAACGCGCGCACCGGTGTCGAGCCGCTGTCCCGCCAGCGACACGCTGCGCCGGTCGGCGGCCTGGCCCGCGGCCAGTGCGCGCAGCGCGAGCGCGCCCGCGAGCAGCGCCTCGCCGTCGCACACCCGGTCGGCTTCGAGGGCGGTGTCCACGCCAGGGGCAAGCCGGGCCAGCAGGCACAGGTGCGCCTGAAGCAGGCAGTCGGCGATGAGTTCGGCGGATGCGGTGGCTTCGGGAAGCTGGAGCTTGAGGCGGATGTCGGTTTCAGCGGCGAAGGTGGGCATGGCGAGTCTCCGGAGTCTTCCGTCATTGCGAGCGAAGAGAAGCAATCTCTTGTGCCCATGGCTTCGCGCGGGCAGGAGATTGCTTCGTCGGACTGCGTCCTTCTCGCAATGGCGATATGGCGAGTTGGTTGCGCCGCCCCCGCGCCGAAGCGCGGAGACGGCGCCTGGCGGGTGATCAGGTCCAGTCGCTCTTGATGACGACCCGGGCCTTGTCATACACGACGGCAAAGTCGGTGACAACGGTGAGGTAGCTGCGGTCCCACTGCTGGTGGATGAGCTTGTCGCTCTCGACGAGCAGGTCCTGCTCGGTGAGTTTCTGCACGGCGTAGCCCGCGTCCATCAGTGTGATGAGGTTGTCGGGCTGGCCGGCCATGGGCACCAGTTTCAGGCCCAGCGGGGACGGCATCCGCCCGGTCTGGGCGAAGTCGAAGAGGGCCGTGTTCTGGAAAGCCTCGAAGCCGAGCACCTGCATGAGCGTGTCGGCGCTCGCCAGCAGGTGGGTCGGCGTGAAGTAGTGGCCGAGACTGAGCGTGACAAACGCCTGCATCAGGTCACCGTAGTCCCAGGTGTTGGCCGTGGCGGTGTTGACCACGACGGGCGCCGTCGTTGCGCCGGACGAATCGCCGTAGGCGAGCACGTGGGCCAGACGCGCGTCAAGGTCGCGGCCGAGCCGCTCGCCCATGCGGCGCAGATGCACGCGCAGCATGTCCACCGACATGCGCCGCACGACCTCGTAGGAGGCGAGCACGCCGCGGCCGCGCTTGTCGAGGCGCACAATGCGGTCGCCGTACTGGAGATCGGAAGAGCACACGTCTGAACTCCAGTCACGATCAGATCTC